>JAAZOE010000308.1 GCA_012797915.1 Candidatus Zixiibacteriota bacterium
GTATATGAATTCGCCGGAGACCCCTATTTACAGCAAGTCGCATGTGCTGTACGGGCTGCATGCCTCCAAGGGAGCGATTCGGCAGGCGGAATCGGCGATTCTGGTCGAGGGGTATTTCGATTTCCTGTCGCTGTTTCAAGCCGGGATTCAGAATGTGGTGGCGGTGTCGGGGACGGCCTTCACGCCGCAGCAGGCCCGGCTCTTGGGGCGGTATGCCCACAAGGTGTATCTGTTTTTCGACGCCGATTCGGCCGGGCAGAACGCGGCCTTGCGGTCGGTGGAGCATTTTTACAACGCCGGGATCGAACCGATGATCGCCACTCCCCCGCCGGGGCACGATCCCGATACGCTGGTGCGCAAATTCGGGGCGATGGAAGTCCAACAACAGCTGACCAACAGTCTGCCGTATCTGGCGTTTCGTTTCCAGCGGATCGATGTCAATGCGCTGACTCTGCGGGAAAAAGAACAGGCGGTGCACGAGATCAAGGGCCTGGCCGGAAAGATCGAGGACCCCTTGCGGCGGGAGATTTTCGTATCGTCGGCGGCGGAATATCTGAAACTTCCGGCCAAGACGTTTCTTCCGGGACAACCGCAGGAGAAGCCGGAGGAACCGGCCGACCGGACGCGCAACCTGAATCTGATCGAGTCGGAGTTTCTGTCGCTGTTTTTCATGGAGCCGCCTTTAATTGAAACGGTTTGGGACGAGCTCTCCCCGGACGATTTCAAGGGGCCCGGCAACAGCGCCATCTATGCCGCCATGATCCGGTCGTACAAGCGGGACGGCAAGATCGAATCGGAGCGGTTGAACCAGGAGTTGACCGGGGAAATGGAGCGGTCGCTTCTGACGTTTATCGCCGCCTACGACGAGTGGGGGAAAATCGACCCGGCCACGGTAGTCCGGGAGTATAAGCGGATGATTCTCAACCGGAAACGGGAACATCAGTTGAACCGCCTGCAGGCCGAATTGGCGGAAGCGGAGAAAAAGGGTGACCGGGGCACGGCCGAGAAACTGACTCGCGAAATAAAATATCTGCTTGAAAAACGGCGCTGAATCTGGTTAATTTGGCCCCGTAACGATTTGGACGATGAGAACATCCCAGTCAGGAAGGGAGTGAAGGACAATGCTGCTGTTTCCAAAAGAGGAACATGACCGGATTCGGTTCGGGGAAATCACCATTACCTTTCGCGATTGGGACAAGTTGCGGGTCGAGGCCGGGAAGGAATACAAGTCGTTCGACCTGGGATTCGTGCGGGTGGAGGAGATCGCCTTTATCGATCCCAAGAAAATCACCGACGAAGATCTGGCGGCGGCTGGATTTTCGGACATGGACGAGTTCAAAACGATTTTCCGCAAGCGCAATCCCGGCTTCAACTTCGGTTCCGGCAAGATCATTCGGATTCGGTTCACCTATCTGGGACCGGAACAACGGAACGCCGCCCGGGTCAAGCCGAACGACCGGGAGCTGATTCGGATTCTGGAACGGCTGGTGGAAATCGACGTTCTGTCGGACCTGCCAATCAAATCGGATGCCTTTTTGGAGTTTCTCGACGGGGACGTTCCGAAGAACACGGTTGCGCTGGCCCAGCATTTCGACATCCCGCGGGAGGCGGTCCGGACACGGATGACGCAGCTGAAGAACGAGGGGCTGGTGGATGCCCGGCGCGAGGGATACACGATCACCGTGCGGGGTAAGGCCTATCTCGACAGCAAAATCTGACCTTGCTGAAGAAACTGACCATACACAATTATGCCCTGATCGACCGGGTGGAAATCGATTTCCATCCGGGTTTGACCGTTTTGACCGGCGAAACCGGGGCCGGCAAGTCGGTCATCATCGGGGGGCTGTTGCTTGCCCTGGGGGCCAGGGCCGATAAAGAGTTTATCCGTCACGGCCAGGACCGGGCCTCGGCCGAGGCGGTGTTCAACCTCTCCCCCGTTTCATCCTCCCGCCGCAAACCGGGGCCTCCGGAAAGTGCCAACGACGGCGATATCCGGATCAGCCGGGAGCTTCTGCAAAGCGGGACATCGCGAGGATATATCAACGACCATTCGGAGAATATGGCCGCGATTCGGGAAAAGGCCGCGGCGCTGGCCGATTTTCATTCCCAGCAGGGACAGCGGCATCTGCTGGATGTGGAACATCATCTGGAGATATTGGACGGTTTCGCCGGATTGACGGCGGACGTGGAGGAATTAAAAGGGGTTTTCGCCCGTCTGGCGGGGCTTCAAAAACAGTTGGCCGAAGCACAGGTGGATGCCGAGGCGATGCGGCAGAAGCTGGAGCTGGTCAATTTTCAGATCGAGGAGTTGACCAAGGCGGATATCAAGGCGGGTGAAGAAGAGCGGCTGACGGAAGAACGTCGTCGGTTGGAATCGGTCCAGACCCTGGCCGAGACCGGGCAGGCGGTGATCGCGGCGATCAGCGAAAACGATGACGCCATTCTGACGGCGCTGGCGCAACTGGACAAACGGCTGGCCGAGGCGGCGAAGATAGATGCGCGGCTGACCGGCGATGCGGCGATGCTGTCGGAAAGCGTGATCAACCTGAATGAACTGACGCGCAATCTGCAGTCGTATCTGTCGCGGCTGGAGGATAATCCCGAGCGGCTGGATGAGATTAATGCCCGTCAGGCGGAGTTGTATCGGTTGAGGAAAAAGTACCAGACCGATGAGGCGGGGCTGTTGACGAAGCTGGAGGAGTTGCGGAGTTTTTCCGGCGGGGCGGGGGATTACGAGACGTTGATCAAGAACCTCACAAGGCAGACGGCGGAGGCGAGGAAGGCATATCACGAGGCGGCGGTAAACATCGCCGGCAAACGTCGTCGGGCGGCGGCGCAGTTGGAGAAAAAGGTCGAGCGGGAGCTGGCCGATCTGGCCATGGAGAAGACCCGGTTTCGGATCGATTTCATGGTTGAGCATGACCCGGAGGGGTTTGAGCTTGACGGAGAAATGGTGAAGGCATGGCCGCACGGATTGGAAAACGCCGAGTTTCTGATCGCCGCCAATCCGAATGAACCGTTGCGGCCGCTGATCAAGGTAGCATCCGGCGGAGAAATGTCGCGGATCATGCTGGCGCTCTTGACGGTCAGCGCGGGAAAGTACAAACTGCCGACGATCATCTTCGACGAGATCGACACCGGGATCGGGGGACGGACGGCGTTCAAGCTGGCCGAGAAGCTGAAAGAGTTGTCATCGCGCCATCAGGTCATCACCATCAGTCATCTTCCGGCGATCGCCTTGGTGGCGGATCATCATCTGGCGGTGGAGAAGCGGTTGAAGGGCGGGCGGAATTTGATTTCGGTCCGGGAGGTGACGGGGGCGGAATCGAAGAAAGAGCTGGCCCGGATGGCGGGTAAAGAATAGGCGTTTTTTGTCGATCAGGTCTGTCACCGGTCGGGAACGGCCGGAAAGGCAACAATCAACTCATCCGATTTTATGCAACTTTTCCCGGGTTTCCCCTTATGTAAGAGCTGAATAAATCCTCTGACGGCGGGTATATGAAAAAGAACGGAAGTATGAAGGAAGATGACGCCATGCTGATGCACCAGCTCAAGCGGGGACGGGTCAAGGCCCTTTCCGGGCTGGTGGAAAAGTACAAGAAACAGGCGTATTTCCTGGCGCTGGGGATGGTCGGCAACGCCGACGACGCGTTCGACGTGTCGCAGGAGGCGTTTCTGCGGGTGTATCAGTCGGCGCGGACGTTCGACGACAAACAGCCGTTTTTCCCCTGGTTCTATGCCATCGTGGCCAACCTCTGCCGGAACGTGCTGAAGAAGCGCCAGACGGTGGACAGCCGGCAGGTGGATATCGACGAGGTCGGGTACCTGCTGGCCGATGACGGGACGCCGGAGACGGAGTTGTTGGAGCGCGAGGAGAAACGGAAGTTGTTTGCGGCGATGCGCAAGCTGCCGTTCGCCGACCGGGAGATTATCAACCTGAACCATTTCCGGATGATGAGTTATGATGAGATCGCGAGCATCTTGAATATCCCCAGGGGGACGGTGATGTCGCGGCTGTATTATGCCAGAAGACGGCTGGCGGAATTGATGGAAGAGGACGAACGCCATGCAATGCGACGAGATTAAAGAACTTCTGGCAGGGTATCAGGACGGGGAGCTGGACGGCGCCCAGACGGCGCAGGTGCGGGAGCATCTGGCCGGATGCGAGGCCTGCCGAACGGAGCTGGGCCGTCTGAACAAGGTCAAGGAGGTGGCCTCGAAAGTGCAATATAAGGATTTGCCGCTGGAGGTCTGGGAAGGGTACTGGCAGGGGGTGTATCGCCGGATCGAACGGGGGCTGGGGTGGATATTCGCCTCGCTGGGGGCGGTCATCCTGCTCTGTTTCGGCCTGTTTCATCTGGTGCGGGATTTTTTCCTCCGCCCGGAGATTTCGATTTTCGCCAAACTCGGGGTGGCGGGGTTGATTATCGGGGGCGCATTTTTGTTGGTCTCGTTGATTCGGGAGCGTATGTTTGCCTACCATCGGGAACGGTATCGGGAGGTCCAGCGATGATACTGACGACAGCGGATGATATTCCGGGCAAACGCCGGGTCAAGACCCTCGGCCTGGTGAAGGGGAACACGATTCGGGCGACGCATCTGGGGCATGATATCATGGCCAGTCTGCGCAATTTGGTCGGCGGGGAAGTCACCGATTACACCAAGGTCATGGCCGAGGA
>JAAZOE010000309.1 GCA_012797915.1 Candidatus Zixiibacteriota bacterium
CGGATCCACCAGCCCCCCGTCTTGGGAAACATATTGCAGATCGGGATATACCGGCAGAGGCACTAGGGCAACATCCGCCCGCACGCCGGTGTAGTTGGTCACGACGACATTGGTCACCGTGTCGGGGTAATACCCCGGGGCCGAGACCACGACAGTATAGGTTCCGGCCGCGAGCATCCGATGGTAATCGCCGACATCCGGATCGGTGAATACCCGGGAGCTGTCCAAGCCGCTGTCATGGCCGGGGATCGTGATCACCGCCGCCACCGGATCGCCGGTATTGGCATCGGTGACTACCCCGCGGATGCCGTAGAGGGCGTTCTCCAGATAGTCGAACATCGAGGTTCGCAGGTAGGTCCAGTGGGCGGGAAGCTGTGATCCCGACAGCAATTTGGTGTCCGATATCTCGATCGTGACCTCCCGGCAGCCGCGCCAGTAGTTCATGTAGTCCTGGCGGCCGCCGGAAATGGTATACCAGGCGTAGCCGTTGGTGATCCCGTTGTTCAGGTAGGTCATGTATCCGGAGACAGCATGCGCATGGACCGTGTCGGCGAACGCTCGGGATATGTTCACCCACCAGGTGTTGTCGACATGCAACCGCGACCAAGTATCCCAGGGGTAATTGACCACTTCGGCGCCGCCGTGGAAATTGGCCGAAATGACGAAGCTGTGATTGCCGGCAAAATCCATCATCGCCACCGTTTCCGGCTGCCAGGCCTCGCCGTCGGGATGCTGTCCATCTTCGGGATCGGGATAATTCCGGTTCATGTCCACGCCGTTGGAATTGTAGCGGGTGGCGCCCGAGACGGAAGAATTTCCTCCGGCATAGGTCCCGTCGGGATTGGCCAGGGGATTAATCCAGATTTCGCAACTATCGATCAGTCGGGTGGCCAGGGAATCGACGCCGTACGTGGTCAACAGGCTGTCGATCATCCGCAGCGTCATAATGTATCCGGTCGTTTCGTCGCCGTGGATGGAGCTGGTATAGAGAACTTCCGGCTCGTCCTCCTCGACGAGGACATTGTCGGATATTTTGGCCACCAACAATGCCCGCCCGTCCACCGTGGATCCGATATTGATGACCTGGCAGATGCCGGGGTAGTTAGCCTGATAGGCATACATCATATCGACATAGGCCGTGTAGGTGGGGTAGCTGTCCCAGGCCAACATCCCATCTTTTGTCGTGGCCATCTCGGGAACAATGAGCGATCCGGGATGGGGCAACACATTGTACGAATATCCCCACTGTTCGAAATCGGCCAGCTGCTTTTCGTTGGCGTAGGCGTAAACCGTCAGATCCTTCACGTTATCGATGGAGATGATCCTGGTCAGCTTCTGCAATTCCGTTGGGTCATTGATTTTAAACTTGAAGTATATCTCGTTACTCTTTGCCGTCGTTATTGTTACGGCGACAAACAACAATATCATCGTCAGCCACAGTACCCGTTTCATCATGGTTCCCTTCACTGCCGCAAACTACCGTTGTCAAAGCACCGGGCGGACCCGGCTTCCGCCGGGCCGCCGTTGTTGTCTACCTAATAATAAGTCGCTTTTCGTTTCCGTCAATGCCTAAAAACTATCTCGGATCGGGCGAAGATCACGGGCAATTCGGAGCCGGGCCTCCCCGGAAAACGTAATTAACCAGATAGATGGCGTCGGCCACATTGACCGACGTATCGCCATTGCTGTCGCCGGCAGCCATCGGCAGGGGAGCCGAACCGCCCCGGAAAACATATCCGATAATCAGGACGGCATCGGCGATATTAACGGTGCCGTCGTTGTTGGCGTCGCCGCACAGGAAGGCAATCCGCAGGGTCAAGACGACCGTATCGGCCGCCGCGGGAAAGGAGCCATCGGTGACGGAGATCGCCGGATTGAAGGTACCGACCTCGGTTGGAACGCCGGCAATCGACCCGGTCAGAGAATCAAGCGTTACGCCGTCGGGGAGTTTCGTCTCATTCACCAACCGCCAGCGATACGGCTGGGAACCGCCCCGCGCCGACAGGGTCACCAAATACAGCTGGTTATACTCGCCGTCGGGCAGGAGGGATGTCATGATGGTCACCGGTAATTGCCCGCGGACCAGGGTCGGATCGCCGCAGAGGGTCATCCCGTAATACCAGCACCGTTCCCAATCTTCGATACCGTCGGCGAACATAGTTGTAAACCAGTCGGCCAGGGCTTGACCATACGGACTTCCCGAACCGAACGGGCCATAGAAGGCGTCGAATTCGAGCATGGAGCCGGTTTTGGTGCTGCCGATCGAAGCCAAGCCGAAGGAATCGCAGAAGATGTACCATCCACCCATGTAGTTGGATTCGATGTAGCGGGCGTTGGAGCAGGCGAACAGGTTGTAGAAATAGGCCGGCGGATTGATGGCCGGGATTTCGTAGTATTCGGTATAGCCCCCTTCCCAGAGGTCCGGCGGAATCTTGAAGGCGTGCAGGTTCGGATTGGAATGGGCGCACAGCAGGATTGTCTCGTAATTCATGGTCAGGTGCGCCTCGTAATCATCGGCGATGGTCGTGGCGGGATCGGAGACCTGTGTCCGGTCGGTATACGCCAGACCGACATCGCCGCTCCATTCGCCGGCCCATGGCTCCCAGTCATCGTCGACATAAACCAAAGCCCGGTTGGTCAAC
>JAAZOE010000310.1 GCA_012797915.1 Candidatus Zixiibacteriota bacterium
CCGGTGGCGGTGACCACCTCGGTCACATGGACGCAGGGGGCGAAGTAGTCGATGATGTCTTTCTGGACGTCGCGGTACAGCCGCAGGTGGGCGACGTCGTCGTAATCCGGCACCGAGGCGATGACCCGCGCGCCGGCCGGGATCATAGCCATCACCCGCAGGTCGTCGACATGCTCGAGCACCTCCAGGGCCACGACGAGATTGTAATCGTAGGGAAGAAAGTCATCGCGGTTGTAGACATTGCCGACCCGAAAACATCCCTGGGGACAGGCCCGGCGGCACTGGCCGATCGCCTCGGAGCTGAAATCAAAACCGCGGTAGGGATACCCGGCCTCGATGATCATCCGGCCCAGATCGCCGATCCCGCAGCCCAGTTCCAGCACCCGGGGGTTGCGGCAGCGCGCGATCATCTGCATGACCGCCTTGTAGAGCGGAAGGTACCCGGCGGTGTTGTAGCCGCGTTTGTAGATGTCGCTGTAATAGTCGGCCGTCTTTTCGGCATGTCCGGTGATGAACATCGTTGCCGCCTTTCCGATGGTGATCCGTTCATCACCCATATCGGCAACGGGCGGCGGTTTCTTGACCGCGGCGGCGCGGTCGCATCCGGCCGGGCCGGCCGCACGGCAAAACGGGGCCGGGACCATCGGTCCCGACCCCGCCTGCGGTCATGGCGTGATCCTTACGGACAGCAAGGAGCGGCCCCGGACCGAAAGAGGTAGTTCACCAGGTAGACGGCATCGCCGATGTTGACGGCGGTGTCGCAATTGGCATTGGCCTGGTCCATACAGGTCGGCGGGGGACCGCTTCGGAACAAGTAATTGACGATAAAGATGGCATCGCCGATGTTCACCTTGTCGTCGCCGTTGGCATTGCCGGCCAACGTACAGCAGGACCCGTTGCCGCCGAATTCCGGGATATAGCCGGATTGCAGTTTATGGGCGGACGAGGCGGCCTCCCCTGCGGGGGTCGGCTGGCCGGTGATGCTGTACAGTTTGTACCCCGACGATTTCTGCAAACCGCCGGCGGTGGTCGAGACCACTTGCCAGTCCATGTGCGCGGCGGCTTTGCTTTCATCCATCGAGAACAGCAGACTCAACCCGATGGCCAGTCCGATCGCGGCAAGCGGCGTGGAGCGGGCCAGGGTGCGAATGGTTCGATTCATATTTGTCCTCCTCCTTCTCATTACTTGGAGGAGGCCAGGCGAGCGGCGGACTCACCGGCGGTTTTGGCGCTCATCATGACTTCCACCATCGCCGACAACTGCCGGAGTTCGGCCCGGATCTGCTCGGTTTCGGCGGTCTGGGCCGTCAGGGTTTCGACCCGCCGTTGGAGTTCGGCCACCTGGTTTTTCAGGGCGAGGTTCTCCTTGTGCAGCTGTTGAATCGCCGCCAGGGCGATGCCGGCCGGGTCGATGGTCGAGATGGATGTGCCATCGCTGCCGACGCCGAAGACATGCTTGAAATCCTGGGCGGTCGGGCCGATATGCACGACATCGTTCGGTTCATTCTTGTAGTTCCAGCGCGAAATCGGCAGGCGATCTATTTTTTGCAGGAGGTCGCGGCCGTCGACCGGCTGGAAGTTCTCCTTGAGATTCTTGTCGGAGGCGTTGACCCAGTTGGCGCCGTCACAGTAGGCTCCGCCGGAGACGTCGATCGGATGGGTTGGGGAGGCTACGCCGATGCCGAGTTCGCCGGCCAGGAAGCCGTCGCCATCGGAGTCGAACGAGACACGGGTCGATCCGTTGTCATCTATTTTGGTGCTCCCTTTGACCGTTCCATCCCATCCCTTGCGGGTGCGCATGGTCATTTGAATACCGGAGTCATCGATACCGATGCCGGCCGAATCGGGGTCGGTCACAATGCCGACCCGTTTGGCGCCGGTGCCTTTGGTGGCAACAGCCAGAGACGCGGTCGTTGGAGTAATCTGCTGTTCGATTTCCTGGTCCGACAGGCCGTCGCCGTCG
>JAAZOE010000032.1 GCA_012797915.1 Candidatus Zixiibacteriota bacterium
CCCTGACCGGCAACACCAGCCGCGCCGTCACGGATAAGGGCGATACCGTTATTGTCGGGATCGGCGGCGTATTCGGACGGGAAGGGGCGGAGATATTCCTGTCCCATTCGGAGATCGTCAACAACGGCTGGGACGGCGTCGCCTTGTATCGCGGCGCTTCCGCCGTCGTCACCGACTGCACTATCAAGAAGGGCCGAGGCGCCGGCATCGGGGTCACTTGGGATGCCACCTGCGTCGCCCTGCGCAACGATGTCTCCGAATACTGGAAAGGGATCGGCGCTTTCGGGACCTCGCGAGTGGTGGCGCATAACAACCTGGTGTTCGACAACCTCGGCTGGGGAATCATCGGGACGGGGCAGTCGTTTCTGGATGCCGCCAACAATGTCGTCTACCACAACGGCAACTGCGGGGTCGCCCCCTGGTCGCCGGAATGCCGCGGCCGGTTCGTCAACAACATCATCGTGAACAACGGCTGGCGCAAGGAATGGGTCTGCCCTTGTGTCGGGGTATGGAACTACGGCACGGTGGCCAACTGGCAATTTTACAATAACCTCGTCTGGAACAACCAGGAAGGGAACTACCGCGACATGACCGATCCGACCGGCTCCGGCGGCAATATCTCGGTCGATCCGCAGTTTGTGGGCGACGGCGACTTTCATCTCACGCCCGGCTCTCCGGCCATCGATGCCGGGAACGGCGAAATCACCGATCCGGATGGCTCGCCATCGGACCTGGGCATGTATGGAGGAACCTCGGCCCGGCGGAAATAGCTTCGGCCGCCGCCGGACGATCCGTATATAGTCATCATGCGATTGGGTATGGGTACGAGAGACATAAGGGCAAGACCGGTCCTGATAGTGAGCATCCTGTCGGTCCTGGCGCTGATCTGGGGATGCTCCGGCGATGACAACCGGATTGTCGCTCCGTCGAAACCATCGGCGCAGGATTCGGCCTTCATCGAATCGCTTTTCGGTTCCGAGGTCGTCGCCGCCGGGTACCAGACCATTCCGGTCTCGCTGGCGTTGGTGAGCCAAATCCCCTCGAAGAACGGCCCCGCTGGATTGCCCAAATCGCCGGCGGCGTTTCCGGGAATCAACTCGGTCGTCATCAAATCGATAGATTCCTACACCTATGCCAACGGCTGGCACATTTTCAATTTCGGCGCCGCCGCCCGGGCCGCCGATTGGAACGATACGCTGGTCCTGCAAGGGACGGATTCGATCAGAATTCTTTCCGGCGGCCTGGCCGTGGCGCATCCCGACAGCGCCACCGCCATCGATATGCTTCTGGAGCGGGTCCATGTGACTTTTCGAAGCATCTCCGATGGAGCGATCGGGGCGCTGCATCATGCCGATACGGTCTCGCTGATCTTTACCGGCGATGACACCCTGGCCGTTATCGACGGCCGGGCGGCGGATACCTCGTTCCTCTATTATGACACGGACAGCAGTCGTTGCGAGGTCGAACTGCGGGCCATACGGACCGTGACCGACCTGAGAACCACCACGGCGGCCGAGGCGGGGGATTGCCCGCTGGGCGGAACAGTCGCCATGCGGGTCCGCGTCTATGCCCAGGATATCGGCATCGTCAAGCCGCCGATGGACACGACCGTCATGATGAATGAAACCTGGACGCTGGATGCGGTTGTGGCCGATGATCACGCCGTGACGATCACCTATTCCAACGGGGCCGGAAGCTGGAGTCGGACCTCCGACTGCAAAGGTCCGGATGCCACCGCGGTTAAACCGTAATCGCCTCCCTCACCCCCAGCCCCTCTCCCATAGGGCGAGGGGAGATTTCCATTCCCTCACCCCCAACCCCTTTCCCAGAGGGCGAGGGGAGAACAAAAAACTTTGGAGATGCGGGCGACTGAAGCGAACCCATAACGAACCCAATTTTTGGTGCGTTCCGGCCACCGGCGCCCCGGCGCGAACGGTTTGTCCATCAACAGGATACATTATGAGCGCCGCGTTTGAAGCGGGTTCGTTTGCCTAAAAACAGGGGGCCCCATACGTGTGGCCGTTTCAACCCACCCGTCGTCAGCCCCGCCATAGGCGGCGCCGACTCTGGGTGGGGTACTGATGTTAACAACAGGGGTTGCATGCCATTGCCGTCCTCTCCTCTCGTTGCCCCGCCGCGCCTTGTCCCGCCTCGTTCCGCCTCGCCTTCCCCGCCTGACGGTAATAAGAAGCATAGGGGGTGGAGGGCCCGCAATCACATAGTGGCGCGGCGGGCGAGAATGTGATGGCGACAGAGAAAGGGGAGGGGCGTGGGCGGTCGGGGGTCAGCAGGATGTCCCGTAAGTGTTGATTTCGAGTTCGGGCAGGTCTTGATCGTCCGCAGGTCCGCCCGTGGCCGATGACCTGCCCGTGGTTGTTGAATGATCGTCGGGTCACACCGCCGCTTCGCGTCGGCAAGACCCGACGAAATCCTACTTGGGGACGTACGAAACAATCTTTCCTTGTCCGCCGAAAGAGGCGCCGACACCCATTGACGCCCCGCCGGGAAATTCTTGACAACGGGGTTGGAAAATCGGACATTGGAGTTCGGGCACGGAGGAGTGGCTGAGTGGTCGAAAGCGGCGGTCTTGAAAACCGTTGTACCGCAAGGTACCGTGGGTTCGAATCCTACCTCCTCCGCATTATTGTGGTGGGCCATGAGAGGACAGTTTTTGCTGATAACAAGAGATAGGAACAGGGTATAAAATGTCGTTCACTACCGTCTCCCAGTTAAAGCGCGATATAACCCAGATTTTGCACAGACAGGGTTACTCTGTGGGACAAGACGGACATTTCGAACTCCGGAAGATTGATAGGGAAGCCCTGCAAAAGGCGCACACTCTGGCAAAGGCAGAAAGGCTCTCAATTCGCACCGATTTTATTCGCCGATTTAACCCCGTTGCCGCGTCTTTAATCCCAGATGGCAAGGATATAGACGTCAATCGAATAGACCCTGTACTTGTAGAGGTTCTCCCGAACTCAGTAGAGGAAGAATTTTATCGTTGGTGGAATCTGGTTTGGTGGAGCCTGCCATACGAGCGAGCTTATGGACGACAAATACGATACCTGGTAATCGATGTCTATCATAAAGCCGTCATTGGCCTTATTGGTTTGCAGAGTCCAATTCTGAGTTGGAACGTGAGGGATGAATGTCTTGGCATCATGCGCGAGGAACGGGATTATTGGGTTAACCAATCGATGAGCGCACAGCGTCTTGGCGCAGTACCTCCTTATAACTACTTATTGGGCGGGAAACTTGTGGCCCTCCTCTTGACTTCAGACGAGATCAGGCGCCGTTTTTACCGGAAATACGCAAACCAAGATACGGTCATGTGCGGGCGCAAATTGCCGGCGCGGTTGTTATTCATTACTACGACCGGCGCTTACGGGAAAAGCAGCGTCTATCAAAGGTTGAAATTCGATGGCTATACGGTGTCCGAGTTCATAGGATATTCACAAGGTTCGGGTTCATTCCACATTTCGAATAACCTTTACCAAGATATCATCACATATCTTGATAATCGCGGTGTAACCACCACTCGGGGGTACGGCTCCGGACCATCACGGAAACTCCGTTTAATAGATACTGCGCTTCAATCGTTAGGGTTTCAAAATGGCGCTGAGCACGGAATCAGCCGGGCAGTTTACCTATTTCCAATGGTTAAGAACCTTTGTCAAGTGATTCAGCTGGGTGAACGGCCTCTTTGGCACCAGAGGCCGGGAGCCAAATTGTCTGCATTTTGGAAAGACCGATGGGCTGTACCTCGGTCAGATAGGGATGATACCTACTCTCACTTCAAAATGCGCAATTTCATGGAATGCGTTGAAAGAGATATGCTTTGGACATGCTCCACTCTGGAGAAACGATGATCAATGGATTATGAGCCTGAACATCAGCGCGGACACGCCCATTTACCGGAAGAACTCCTTGAGAAGATACTTGAAGCGGTTCCTCGGACCGTCGACAAGATGAACCAAATGTTCGATGTCCAAGAAGAACCTCTCAAGCGCGCCATAACTCATCTGCGGGATAGAGGGATGCTTGGAGAAGTATCAACTTCTGAGTATACAACTTCGGTATTTGCTGTTGACGGCGGTGTAGTAATAGAGAGAATGACCGGTTCGGATCTTATACTTGCGGTTGCTGTGGGCGTAGAAGGATTGACAGAGGATTCAACCGCCACTTGGGGTCCAGATAGAAACCAGTATTACCAATGGCAATCCGTACTTCCCCACGAAGAGGCAACTCCCCGATTGGCACAGGGGGCGATGTTCCTCATGGAACTTAGTGTATTGGCGCAAACTCAGCATGAAATCCGTATAATGGATGGAACCCATTTTACCCCTATTCTCAAGATAAACAGCATGTTATCGGCAAAAGAGGACAATGCTGGCCCAGAATATGTTCGCGCCTTACGGTCGTTTTTGTCCGAAACGTATGATAAGATAATCCCTGATATCCCGGATATCATTACGGCCGCATTTGGAAATCAGAGTATCATCGCCCTGGCCAAATATTCATCCTCACGGGACGTTTTAGATGCCTATTATCCTTCGAGCGATGTTACCGTGGATGACAAGACTTTCTTTTCCTTGACATTAAAGGAAAACGAGTATGTAATACCCCTATCTGTCGGGCAAAGTAAAGGTGAACGAGGCAGGATATGGGATGATCTCCATATAAACTGCAACCTTGATATTCCCGATAGGGGTGAACTGAATTCGGCGCTTCAACGAGCCGTAGATCCTCTGACAACAAAGGGTAAACCGTCAGAGCTATATTTTACATATTTCAAGCCCTACGAGGACGGCCCGGCGTACCGGATTGAACTCAAGAAGGGAGTTGCCCTGGATCGGGAACTATTGGAAAAAACGCTGGTGAGCCTAAAAAGGCAAATAGTATTCCCCGAAATCCGAGAGCCGTACCCCCAGTATCTTGTTGATCTCATGGCAAAAAGCGTCGCTTCTGGTTTATACGCAATACAGGAAGGCATAATGCTTTCCCCAATGCTTCGCATCGACCAGGGACGATTTAACCTGATTTTCAACTATAGGACGAAATAGACATGGATAAAGATCAAATTCCATCGGTGGCTGAGGTCTTAGGTCAGGGCGATTCTCAAATCATTGGCATCACGGGGTCCCCTACCACGACCATTAAGATTACAATTGATATTAAAGAAGAGAGCAAGCTCGGTCGTATCTTGGGGCAAATGGTCCACTTTGTCGTAGAAGAGGACAGACAAAAGATATTGGTTGTAGGACAGGTTATCTCCATAGAGACTCAGAATCGGTGGCATGAAGACTCGACTTTTAAAGGCGTCATTCGATTGCACGGCAAATTGCCGCATCTTAGTGGCAGGGCGGATAATCGGATAGCGGAGATAAGTGTTCAAGCCACCTATTCGATCGTAGTCGGCAGCCATTCTGAAGCGCGAATGTTGGGAACATCCCCTTCAACCGGTATAGAAGTAAGAAAGATGTCCAATCAATTGATGGCTGCCTTGATGAAAACATACGATAATGACGTAACCTATATGGGCCATGTATACGGCACGGAAGTACATATGCCTTTTTGGTTCAGGCATTTCGGAAAGAATGATCCGGCGCCTGAAGGCAGAAGAGGCGCAGGCGACGCTCATCATATCGGTGTATTTGGAAAGAGTGGTTCTGGAAAGTCTGTTACAGCAGCGTATATGCTAATGGGGTATGCCAAAAACTCAAAATATATGAATATCCTCGTACTAGATCCACAAAAGCAGTTTTCGCTAAATAAGGATCTTCCAAACGGATTGGATTTAGAGGTAAAGGTTCGTGGATATGGTATGGAATTTAAAAAGTATAGCATGCTGGATGATCTTTGTCTTCCCGGCAGCGAGCATGAACTGTTTTCGTCGTTATTGATGAAAAAGGGTTTCATAAGAAGAGGGTTCGGAATAACAACAGAAGATAAAGATCTGGCGGCATCCATAGCGATTGCCTCATATCTATCACACCGTTACGAAGTATCAGAGGGGAAACGATGCGATTTGAATAGAATGAATACAAATTACAGTCAGAGCCTTATGGAGGAGACGTTGGGTAAATTTATAGAAAATAGCGGTGACAATGAATATATGCGAATGGTTTATGCAAAAGGCACATTCCGAGATGACAAGGTGCGAATTATTAAAGAGGTTCTGGACTCAGAAGACAAAAGGAACAGTCTTTATGCCCAATATTGGGCGCCTGTTATGCAATATTTTATGGCAACAAAGACGGACGGCACTGGAAGAAAAACTATTGATGATATTGTTGATGAAATTGCGGACCCGAATAAGGGGGGCAGATTTATCGTCCTGGATATTAGTAGCGAGAAGGAACCTCTGATTAGTGAGAATGTTAGAGCCCTTTTTGTTCGACTGATAGAAGAACGCATTAAGCGTGCAGGTGAGGAGTGCTATGCAGAGGGTAAACGACTCAACTGTCTAATTGTCTTGGATGAAGCCCATCGTTTCATTTCCTCGGAAAGTGACGATCCTCAGATAAAATCATTTACGAAGGGAATAATTGATTCGGTAAGGACTACGCGAAAATACGGTATCGGTTACATGTTCATTACACAGACTATCGAATCGCTGGACAAGGAAATATTGCAGCAGACCAGGATTTTTGCATTTGGATATGGTCTAACGCTGGGAACAGAGATTAGGGTAATAAGCAATATTGTGAATAACGAGGCGGCAATTCAATTGTATAGGTCGTTTATTGACCCGAGTAGCACGAATCGGTATCCTTTTATGTTCTACGGGTCAGTATCGCCATTGTCATTCACTGGCTCACCGCTATTTCTTGAAGTATACACAGATCCTGCAGATTTCAAATAGGCCGACATTGTCTAAATTAGAGTTGGCGCAATGGGTTATAGGGTTATCGCCCGGGGATGACATTTTAATTGACGTCTATTAACGGCCGTGGTAATCTACATACCGTTGAGAAGAAAGATTTCTGTCTAACAGACTACCGCCGGAGGCGGCTAGATCGGAAAAGGAGGAGCTATGACCAACCAGGTGCGTGAAATATTATCATGGTACGCCGGACAAAACCCCGGCACACTCACCAATCTCGCCCGGATTCTGAACCACGGCAAGCTCGGCGGCACGGGCAAACTGGTCATCCTGCCGGTCGACCAGGGGTTCGAACACGGCCCGGCCCGCAGTTTCGCCAAAAACCCGGCCGGGTATGATGCGCGTTATCACTATCGTCTCGGAATAGAATCCGGTTGCAACGCCTATGCCGCCCCGCTGGGAGCGCTCGAGGCCAGCGCGGCGGAATTCGCAGGGGATATTCCTCTGATTCTCAAACTGAACAACAACGAACTGCTTTCCGGCGGGACCGATCCCTGCCCGGCCGTGACCGCCTCGGTGGAGGACGC
>JAAZOE010000311.1 GCA_012797915.1 Candidatus Zixiibacteriota bacterium
CAGGGTCAGCTTGAAGTATCCGTACGGCTCGCTGGCGACCTTGATCCCCACGGGCTGATCGGACACGTTCTGAATCGTGAACTTCGCCTCATCGATCTCGATGGTATCGGCCTTGGACACGAACAGCCGGTACGGTTTGATCACGATTGGGAAGGTCGAATCGGGCGCCCGGACGACATCGCAGGAAATGGTCACGTTGCGCGACGGCGGTCCCTCGTTGGTCGTGATCGTCGGGCGTTTGGTCGATTTGCCGATGTTCTTCCCGGTTGAATAGATGATTTCCAGCGCCGTGCTGTCGCCGGCGGCCAATTCCTTTTTGGCCAGAGGAGCCTGCGTGCAACTGCACCCGGGCTTGACGTTGACGATGACCAGCGAATCCTCGCCGACCGATTTGATCCAAAAGACGTGCGAGACTTTCGAGTCTTGCGGGACAAAACCAAAATTGAACTCCTCCTGCGGCAGAAACATCTTGGGCAGGGCCCCTGCCGTTTGAGTCCCCATGACGACCAGGACCAGGGCCGCCAAAAGCGATAGACGATGATTGTTCACGATGCGTTCCTCCATGGTGAGATTGTGACCATTGGGATTTGCTTTCTTGATCTGGAAATTTTCCGGGAAAACGGTTTTCCTGGGGCGGTCTCCGATCGTCCGGGGCAGGCGATCGGGATAAAAAAAGCCCGCCGTCCGTTCGGACGTCAGGCTTTCAATGGTTTTCCACCGGCGAAACCGGAGGGTTAGTGCGATCCCGTTCCGCCCGCTTGGGGCACTTTCACCTGCGGCTGCGGAGCCACGCTGTGGCCGATAAACCGACGGACAACCGGAATGGTGAACCGGGTCTTGGAGGCATCGGTCAACTCCAGCGTGACCGATTTCTCGAACGGTTCCGACAAAAATTCGCGGTTGACTTTCAGCTTGCATTCGGCCGTTTCTCCCGGCTTGAGCGTCTCGGGCAGGGTCAGCTTGAAGTATCCGTACGGCTCGCTGGCGACCTTGATCCCCACGGGCTGATCGGACACGTTCTGAATCGTGAACTTCGCCTCATCGATCTCGATGGTATCGGCCTTGGACACGAACAGCCGATACGGTTTGATCACGACCGGATAGGTCGAATCGGGCGCCCGGACGACATCGCAGGAAATGGTCACGTTGCGCGACGGCGGTCCCTCGTTGGTCGTGATCGTGGGGCGTTTGGTCGCCTTACCGACGGTTTTCCCGGTCGAGTAAATGATTTCCAGCTGAGTGCTGTCACCGACAGCGAGCTCCTTTTTGGTCAAAGGAGCCTGGGTGCAGCCTCAGCCAGGTTTGACGCTGATGATGACCAGCGAATCCTCGCCGACCGATTTGATCCAAAAGACGTGCGTGACCTTTGAGTCTTGCGGGACAAAACCAAAATTGAACTCCTCCTGCGGCAGAAACATCTTGGGCAAAGCCATCGCCGACGAAGCCAGAAGGAAGATCAAGGTGAGCATGACCAACACAAGCGGCGTTTTCCAATGAATCAATGCTCAAACCCTCCAGGTAAACGTGGTTTTTCTGTCTTGTTATATCGTTATCGGCCCTGAAAGTTCCGGAATAACCGATCCGTCAATAACAAGGTAATTTAATTTATCTTCCCCGGCGGAACAAGCGAAATCATGGAGGGACCGCCCGGCGGGGAAGGCCGGCGTTGTCGGTAATCGAGCCGCGGGCAGGGGACGCACTTTGGTATCACTTTTTCAGCCTCCCCATAAAAAAGATGGATTTTTATGATTGACCGGTGAACGGATGGGCAGTATTATGAGGTGAGGCCGGGAAATGCCGCCCGAAGGAGAAGTGCATGAGTCCAAAAAAGATACTGACTGAACGCCAGAAACAGATTCTGGCCTTTATCGAGGAAAGGGTCGGCGGTTCCGGTTTGCCGCCGACCATCCGGGAGATCGGGGTCCGGTTCGGGATCGCCTCGACCAACGGGGTCCGTTCCATCCTCGACGCCCTCGAAAACAAGGGGTATATCCGCCGGCAGAAGTTGCTTTCGAGGGGGATTGAGTTGCTCCGTGACGGGATGGCCAATGTCACCCGGGTTCCTCTGGTCGGTTCGGTTCCCGCCGGTCTGCCGATTACGGCCATCGAAAACCGGGAAGGGGAGTTCGCCGTCGATACCTCGTTTCTGCCGTCCGAGGATGTTTTCTGTCTCCGGGTCAAGGGAGAGTCGATGATCAACGCCGGGATTTATGACGGTGATTTCGTCTTGGTCGACCGGGGGGCGCAACCGATCCAGGGAGATATCGTGGTGGCGGTCATCGGCGACGATGCCACGGTCAAGAAGTTCTTCCCGGAGAAACGACGGATTCGGCTGGAGCCGGAAAATGAATCGTTCGGCCCGATCATTGTCGAGCGGAACACCCCCGGCTTTTATATCGCTGGCCGGGTGGTCGGCCTGATGCGGAAAATGCGGTAAGACGGGCAGGCGACCGACGACCGGGGTTAA
>JAAZOE010000312.1 GCA_012797915.1 Candidatus Zixiibacteriota bacterium
AACGGCAGCGGGTCAAGCAGGCCGATCTGCAGAGTCCCCATGAGGGCGGCGGCGAAGAACGCCAGCAGGATATAATATTTGATCCGTTGGTATTTCTTGTACCGGTTGGAGTCGATCTTCCCTTTCCCCTTGCGCTTCAGCCGCTCCGAGGGGATTTCCGATATCCAGTGATTGAGTGAGCCCAGAGGGCAGACCCAGCCGCAGAAGAATCGCCCAAGGAAGATGGTGGGTATCAGAATCACCAGCGACCAGAGCAACCCTTTGTAAACCGTCCCCGATGACAACAGCGTTCCCACTGCCGTCAACGGGTCGAACTGCAAGGCCATCGAGACTGGGTAGGGGAGGCGGATGTCGACCTTGTCGGCGGGATTGAAATGGGGTTGGAAATTGGTTTTCAGGATCAACCAGAAAAAGATCAGGAAGAAGAGCGTCTGCGAAGCGCGCCTCAGATTTCTGACCGTCCGAATGGTCATGCGGCAATCTCTTTATATCCGGCGCTGCGATAATTGACTTCCCCCAGGCCGCTTTGGCCGGCCAGGAGGACATGCCCGACCCGGGAACCATCGAGGCCCAAAAATTCCATCGCCCGGGAGTCGGCCGCGACCTGATCGGTTGCGCAGATGACCGAGTCGTGGATGGCGACATCATCCAGCGACCCGCCGGTGGGGCCGTTGCGCAGAAGCACGCGGGTGGCATCGCCCACGGTCAGGGTGGGGACGAAGAATTTGGCCAGATCGACAATCGACTGGTCGATCTGCTGATGGAGCTGATGACGCGGCCCCCCCAGAACGCCATAGAGGTTTTTCATCGCCGCCGTGCCGCCCGACAGGGAATGATGCTTGGCGATCGGCATGTTGATGAGGCGGTCGGTTTGGACGAAATGTTTCAGCACCGGCCAAGTGGTCAACAGCTTTCCTTTAAGGTCGATCTGGACATAATCTTCATCGCGGGGGAGGATAACCTTGGCGCCGGCCTTTTCGGCCGCCTCGCGGATGCCCGACCGAAGATAGCAGCGGGGAGCGGAATTGCAGGTGACGTCGGAAACGATAACCTCGGAAGCCCCGGCCGCCAGACAAAGCCGGACCATTTCGCCGACCAGGATCGGATTGGTGTCGGCGGCCTGTTCGGGGGTGCGGTCCCAGCCGATGTTCGGTTTGACCGTGACTTTCTGACCGGGTTGAATGAACCGTTTGATGCCGCCGATGGCATCCAGCGAGGCCTGGAGGGCGGCGATGGGATCGCTCTGTTTGGCCAGGACGATTTTGGGCAGTTGCGGGTCGGCGACGACGCCGAAATCGGTATCGCCCAAAGCCTGTTTCAGGAAGGCATTCGGTTGGCGATTGTGGAACAGCAGGCCGGTTCCGCCGGTGACGGCCGCGAGGGTTATCGCCTGTGATGACTTCTTGAGAAAATCCCGCCTTTTCATATGGTCCGACTCCCCGGTTGTGTGGCTGGGAGAAATATAAAACGACAGTCAAACGCGAGCAACAGAAAGAAATCGGCGAGACGCACGCCCGTCCCCATTCTTCCTGTGGCCCACCCATCGGGTGGGTTGATTTTTGGCCCGAGGCGGTTCCCAAGGCGCACGATGTCAATGCCATGACACTTCTCAGTCGTCATCATTTGAACCCACCGATCGGTAGTCGGCGGCCCATGCGGTGGGGCAATGGTACGCTTTCCGCCCCCTTGATTAATGGGCAGGTTTTGTGTACATATTGCGGCGGCAGGAACCCTTTCCTGCCGCCAAATGCCCCCTCTTGATAAACGGGCCGGTTTTATGTACCTTCCCCTGAGCACGAAATATGCCTCCGGCGGGGATGGACCCCGACCGGGGAAAGCATAAGTAGAGGAGCGAATAGACGATGATTATCAACGGCAAAGAGTATAGACCGTTCGTGTCGGCCTTCGATCCCGCCCTGCAGACGGGACGGTTCATCGGCCGCAAAGTGGCCGAACGGATTCCCCATCGGAAAAACAAGGTAACCACCCTGGACGCGGTCATGGAGGTCATCCGCGACGGCGATACGATTTCCTACCCGCATTACTTTCGCACCGGCGATGTCGGCCTGAAAATGGTCGTGGAGAAACTCCGGGAGAAACGGAAAAAAGGGATCATCATCTATGGCAACGCCTTCTTCGACCATGTCGATCCGTGGTTGATCGAGGCGGTCCGGGACGGGGTCATCGGCGGCCTGTACGGCAATCCCTATCGGGCCTTGGGCGATCATATCGTTAAGGGGGAAATGCTTCCCTGGGTGGGCATCGGATTTTCGCACGGGGAGCGGGTGCGGAAACTGCAAACCGGTGAAGTGCGGGTCAAGGTTGCTTTCGGGCCGGTGCCGATCTCCGACCGCTACGGCAACGCCAACGGCCTGCTGGGCAAGCCGGAGGAACTTTGCGGTCCGGTCGGGCTGTTCGCGGCCGATGCCGAATATGCCGATTATGTCTGTCTTCTGGCCGGGACGGTCAGCGACGTATTGATCATGCCGACGCCGATCTCGATGGAGCAGGTCGATTTCGTCGTCCCGGTGCCCTGCGCCGGACAGAATTCGGGAATCGGCTCGGGAACGCTGGATATCGGCAAGGCCAAGGCCAACCCGTTCAACGCCCAGGTGGCCGACAACGTGACCAAGGTGATGAAAGCGTCGGGGGTGGTTAAAGACAATTTCGGTTTTCAGGTCGGCAGCGGGGCCGGGCTGGTCGTTTTGGACAACATCCGGGCAATGCTCAAGGAAATGAAGATCAAGGCCAATTTCACCATCGGCGGAATCACCTCGTTGCACGTCGACATGCTCGACGAGGGAACGGTCCGGCACCTGATGCACGGGCAATTGTTCGAGCCGTCACCGCGCGTGTTCGCCTCGATGCTGAACAACCAGAATCATCACGAAATCACGACTTCCTATTATGCCTCCGTGGCCAACAAGGAGGCGGCGGTGAACATGCTCGATCTGGCGGTGTTGTCGGCGCTGGAGGTCGATCTCGGTTTCAACGTCAACACGGTCTGCGCCGGGGGACGGATCGTCGGCGGGATCGGCGGCGGTCAGGATGTCGCCGCCGGGGCCGACCTGACGATCATCTTCCTGCCGCTGGCCACCGGCAAAAACGGCAAGGGATTCCCGAAGGTGGTGGAGAAGGTGTACACCCGGACCACGCCGGGCGAGGTGATCGACGTCGTCGTGACCGAGGAATACGCGGCGGTCAATCCGGCCAGTCGGTCGACGTATAAAGACGCCCTGTTGGCCAACGGCAAGGCCGCCGGTTTGAAGATGGTTTCGATTCAGGAATTACATCAGAAGTCGGTTGAGGCCGCCATGGCCTTCGGATCGATTCCGCCCACGCCGGAAGCGACCGGCGAGGTGGTCCATGCCATCGAGTGGCGGGACGGCACGCTGTTGGATGTCATTCGTAAGAATCAGTAATCCCAAATAAACCGGGCCCGGTGTTTCCACCGGGCCCTCACCCTTCCATTCCCTTCTTCCATCAGCCCAAAGGCGCCGGGCGCATTTTTTCTACCAACAAGTCGGCGGCGGACCGACTTTGAATAGATAGTTGATGATATATACGGCGTCGGCGATGTTGACTTTGCCGTCCGGACCGTTGCA
>JAAZOE010000313.1 GCA_012797915.1 Candidatus Zixiibacteriota bacterium
ATTGAACACCTGGGATTCATTCAACCCCGGGCGGCTGGACCAGCATCTTTTCCCCTTTTATCAGCGGGATATCGAACGCGGGGAACTGACCAAAGAAGCAGCCGTCGAATTGCTCGAAGCCTTCTGGGTCAAGTTCAACAACCAGCCGGCGCCGCCAAAGGTCGGGGTGACGGCTCAGGAAAGCAACACCTATACCGATTTTTGCCTGATCAACCTGGGTGGCGTGACCGAATCGGGAGCGGACGCCGCCAACGAGATGACGTTTATCCTTCTCGATGTGATCGAAGAGATGCGCCTGCTTCAACCCAGCTCGATGGTGCAAATCAGCAAAAAGAGTCCGGATCGGCTGCTGCATCGGGCGCTCAAAATCATCAAGACCGGCTATGGACAGCCGTCGCTGTTCAACACTGACGGGATCGTGGCGGAGATGCTTCGACAGGGGAAATCGGTCCACGATGCCCGGCAGGGCGGGGCCAGCGGGTGTGTCGAAACCGGGGCGTTCGGCAAGGAAAGTTATATCCTGACCGGCTATTTCAATATCGTCAAGGTGCTGGAGATCACCCTGCACAACGGCATCGATCCGCGAACGGGAAAGCGGATCGGTCTCGAAACCGGCGATCCGGCGACATTCGCATCATTTGAAGATCTCTACAACGCCTTCAACAAACAACTGCGGTATTTCATCGATATCAAGATCAAGGGGAATATGATTATCGAACGGTTGTGGGCGGAGTATCTTCCGGCGCCGTTTCTGTCGATTCTGATCGATGATTGCATCGTGAATGGGAAGGATTACAACGACGGTGGGGCGCGGTACAATTCGTCGTATATTCAAGGGGTTGGTTTGGGAAGCATCACCGACTGTCTGTCGGCGATCAAGTATCACGTCTACGATACCCGTGACCTGTCGATGTCTGCCTTGCTGAAGGCGCTCAAGGATGATTTCAAAGGGCATGATGATATTTGGGAGATGCTCTGGAATCGGACGCCGAAGTACGGCAACGACGATGACTACGCCGACAATCTCACCCGGCGGGTGTTCGAGAGTTATTTCGGGCTGATCGACGGCCGTCCCAACACCAAGGGGGGGCATTTCCGGATCAATCTGCTGCCGACCACCTGCCATATTTATTTCGGCAGCGTAGTCGGGGCCATGCCCGACGGCCGCCGGTGCGGCGAGCCGCTGTCGGAGGGGATTTCGCCGGTGCAGGGGGCGGACCGGAAGGGACCGACGGCGGTGCTGAAATCGGCCTCCAAGATCGATCACCTCCGGACCGGTGGGACGCTTTTAAACCAGAAATTCACGCCGCCGGTGTTGGCCGACGATGAGGGATTGGCCAAGGTGGGACACCTGATCCGATCGTATTTCACCATGGACGGACATCATGTCCAATTCAATGTTGTCACGGCGGAAACACTTCGGAAGGCGCAGGAGATGCCCGAGAAGTATCGCGACCTGATCGTGCGGGTGGCGGGGTACAGCGACTACTTCGTCGATCTGGGAGTGAGTCTGCAGAACGAAATCATCCGGCGGACGGAGCACAGCGCGACGTAGAAGCGATGCGCGGCAACGGATTTTCGTTTTTCCCACCGCAAACGGCGGGGCACCCGGTATTCCCCTATCAATGTTTTGGTCAGCAGATGCGGGGAAGCTGTTCACCGGAAAGCATGTCGATAATCCGTTCGGAGCCGATGACACTGGTCATGGTCACCAGGCCCGGTTGCCCATCGGGAACCCGTTCGACGACCTGCCCGATGCGCATGGGCGTGCAATCGACCGCGCTTTTTCGAAGGATATCGAGGGCGCGGTCGGCTTCCTTTCCCGGCAGAATCGCGATGAACCGTCCCTCGTTGGCGACATAGAGCGGATCAAAGCCTAAAATCTCGCAGGCGCCGCGGATCTCCTCGCGGACCGGGACCGCCGCTTCCTCGATTGCGATATGCACTCCGGCGGCATCGGCGATTTCGACCAGCGTCGTGGCCAGCCCGCCGCGGGTCAGGTCACGGAGGCAATGGAGGTCGAGGCCGGCATCGAGCATCCGCATTACCGAGTCAACCAGCGGGGCGCAGTCGCTTTCGATTGTCGTTTCAAACTCCAATCCCTCGCGGGCGGCCATGATGGCGATGCCGTGACGGCCGACGTCGCCGTTGATCAGGATGACATCGCCGGGTCTCACCGATGACGGCGCGATTAACCGCGATGACTTCACCTCACCGATCCCGGCGGTGGTGATAAACAGGCCGTGCCCTCTACCTTTGTCGACGACCTTGGTGTCGCCGGTGACGATCCGGACGCCGGCGGCTTCCGCCGCGGCGCGCATCGACTGCGCGACGCGGACCAGCGACTCTACCGGGAACCCTTCCTCGATGATAAATGCCGCGCTGAGAGCGGTCGGCCGAGCGCCACACATGGCCAGGTCGTTGACCGTGCCGTTGACCGCCAAAGACCCGATGTCGCCGCCCGGGAAAAAGAGGGGGTGGACGACATAGGAATCGGTGGTCATCACGACCGCGCTGCTTTCGATATCCAACCGGGCGCCGTCGTGGCGGAGTTCCAGCTCCTGGCTGCCGAAGGCGGGGATGAAAATATCTTCGATCAAGCGATGCATCAGTCGGCCGCCGCCGCCATGGGCCAGGAGGACGTACGGGTAATCCGCTTTCGGCAGCGGGCAGTTGAGGTTGAAATTGTCTGACAGGGTCATAACGGACTTCTCCGAAAAAGGTCTAGTGCGGAGCTTTGGTGCGTCGGTAGCGATAATAAGCGGCGCAGGCGCCCTCCGAAGAGACCATCGTCGCGCCCAGCGGGTGTTCCGGCGTGCAGGCCGTTCCGAAGGCCGTACAGTCGGGCGGTTTCATTCGGCCCTGAAGGATCAGACCGCTGATGCAAATCGATGATTCCTCGGCGATGCAGGCGGTCAGATCGAAGCGTTTGCCGGCGTCGAATTCGGCGTATTCTGTGCGAAGACCAAGGCCGCTGGAGGGGATCATCCCCAGTCCGCGCCAGGCGCGATCGACCGGCATCAAAACCTTTTCAATCATGGCTATGGCGGCGGGGTTCCCCTCGCGGCGGACGGCGCGGGTGTACTGGTTTTCCACCTCCGCCCGGCCCTGTTCCAGCTGAGCAATGGCCATAAAGATGCCCTGCAGGATATCGAGCGGTTCGAACCCGGTGACGACCATCGGGACATGGAATCTCGCCGCCAACGGCTCATAGTCGCCG
The DNA here is from genome assembly GCA_012797915.1 of Candidatus Zixiibacteriota bacterium. GTDB lineage: Bacteria > Zixibacteria > MSB-5A5 > GN15 > JAAZOE01 > JAAZOE01. The sequence goes on from JAAZOE010000313.1 coordinate 3,221, forward strand.
TAGCCGGTCACGGCGCAGACATGTCCGGCGGCCAGGAAGGCCTGCACGCGGTTGTCCGGATCGGAGAGCAGTGCAGCGATGGCCGGTTTGACCAGCACCAGCGCCATGAGCATGGAAAAGTTCTTCAAGCCCATCTGCCGGGCCTGCAGGATGGCGGCGACATTGGCCGGGGCGGTGGTTTCGAAACCGATGCCGAAAAAGACGACCTGCCGGTCGGGACATTCGTGGGCGATTCTGACGGCATCCGCCGGCGAATACACCATGCGGACGTCGCCCCCTTCGGCTTTCACCGACAGGAGATCCTTGTGCGATCCGGGGACGCGCATCATATCGCCGAACGAGCAGAAGATGACTTCGGGGCGGGCGGCGAGGGTTACGGCTTTATCGATCAACTCCACCGAGGTGACGCAGACCGGACAGCCGGGACCGTGCAGGAGGGTTATTTTATCCGGCAGAAGCAGATCAATGCCATTTTTGACGATGGCGTGGGTCTGCCCGCCGCAGATTTCCATAATCGTCCAGGGACGGGTCGTGATCCGTTCGATTTCCCGTTTCAGCCGGGCGGTCGCCTGCGGATCGCGGTATTCATCGATGAATTTCATGACGCGTTGTCCGCGGCGCGGTTTTTTTCGTCGATTTCATCCAGCAGGTCGAAGACCCGGTCGGCCTCGGCTTCGTCGATGATGCTGATGGCGAAGCCGGCATGGGCCAGGACGTAATTGCCGATAACGACCTCGGGCACCAGGGATAGATTGATGTCCTTGATGATGCCGCCGAAACTGACCCGTCCGGTCCGCAGCAGCGGATCATCCCCCTCGATACTCAGGAGTTTGCCTGGAACCGCCAGACACATAGATTATTTCCTTTTCGTCAATTCCCGCGCGGCGGCGACCAACTGCCCGGCCGCGATGCCGCCGTCGTTGGAGGGAATCCGCTTATGCCAATGGGGTATAAAACCGGTTTCCCTCAGTTTCCTCACCGTCCGTTCCAGCAGATACCGATTCTGGAAGCATCCTCCGGTCAACAGAACGGTTTTTTCGCCGACTCGTTCGGCTATGGCGACGACCACTTCGGCCAATGTGTTATGGAACCGCGCCGAGATGACGCCCACCGCGACGGAGCGGTCGATATCGGTCATGATCGCCCGAATCGTCTTTTCCCAGTCGTACCGAAAGGGGGCCGCCGAGCCCAGTATACTATATGGATAGGTTTCGTCAAGGGCCGCGGCGTCGATCGCCCATTCCAGCATCATGGCCGCCTGGCCCTCGAAGCGGTTGCGGTGTTGCAGACCGACCAGCGAGGCGATGGCGTCGAACAGCCGTCCGGCACTGGAAGTGACCGGCGAATTGATATTCTTCCGGAGCATGGTCAGGATGACGCCAAATTCAGTTTCTTCGATGGTCCGGCGGGGGTGAATATTCCCCATTTGAATGAGGGTATCGCCATAGATTTCATACAGCAGGCCGAGGGCCGACCGGCACGGTTCGGCAATCGCCTTCTCGCCGCCCGGGAGCTTGAACGTTCGAAAATGCCCGACGCGGGAGAAGCCATCGGTATCGACCCGGAGAAATTCCCCTCCCCAAACGGTGCGAGGCGCGCCAGGTCATCATAGAGGGCGAGGGAGACATCCGACCACTCCACCCAGGCATCGATCTGCACCTCCTGCTCCAGCAGTTCCCGCGGCGCGTTAGCACGGATA
>JAAZOE010000314.1 GCA_012797915.1 Candidatus Zixiibacteriota bacterium
AGTCCTTATGGTTTGCCAACCCTTTGTTGCCTCTATCGACCAGCGAGGCAATCCCCTGATACGGGGTTATTGCGTATACGCTGCGTAGAGACGCGGTGGGATCATGGCATCCGGTTGGCGGCGATGGCCATATCGAAACCCGATTCTGAGAAAAACGCGGCCCCGATCGATATCTTCTGGTGTTCCGTAACCAACAATAGGGCAACAGGTTGCGACGGCGGTGTCGTGGCGGGGGGCGATATATAATGATGATGGATAAATCTTTTTGCCTGATGGCCGATAGAGTAAGTGTAGACCGGTCATCGTTTTAACCGGGCGCAGGGTTCATCGATCCCAAAGAAGGGAAGCTGCGCGGGAGAGACTCCGGCGTTAGACAACGAGGGGTACGAAAGGGATTGGATACGAAATCCACGGGGGCGATACAGGGTGGCGGTCATCAGCAAGCCAAGGTGTTGGAGATTGACCAAAGCCGAAATCTTTCCGAACCAACGGCCAGCGGCGAGAAATCTGCCGGTGACGGTCGTCGTCGTTTGACCATGCTTGATTCATCCCCGAAGGCCGGTGCGGCCGCCGAGACGGCACGGGAGATTCTCGAACCCAGCCGCACTGAAATCCCCGCGCGGAAATTGTTCGACGAGGAGTTTTCGAAGGTCTTTCATATCAACCCCGCCTGCATGGCCATATCGACCGTCGAGGACGGCCGTTTCATCGACGTCAATGACAGTTTTCTGGCAACGCTGGGGTATGCGCGCGAGGAAGTCATCGGCCGGACGTCAAAAGAATTGTCGCTGTTCGTCGATTGGTCGCGTCGAGAGGAGGCGGTGCGGCGACTGCACACCGGCGAACGGGTCCGGCAGTTCGAAGCCACCATCAGATGCAGGAACGGCGACGTTCTTTACGGTTCCTTTGCGGCGGCAAAGATGGAAGTCGACGGCGTCCCGCGGCTGTTGACCGTCATGATCGATACCACGGAACGGCGGCGCGTTGAGGAATCGTTGCGGACCCAGGCCCGGATGCTCGACGCCGTTCAACAGACCGTCGTCGCCGTCGACAAGAATGGCATCATTACCTATTGGAACGAATTTGCCGAACGGCTGTATGGCTGGCGGCGGGATGACGTCATCGGCAGGAGCCCCGATGGGTTTCTAGATATCATTGATTTGGAATCGGTGCGGCCCGAGATCGAAGCCTGCGTGCGGCAGAACCGAAGCTGGACCGGGGAAGTAACAGTGGTGAACCGGGCCGGACAGCACGTTCCGATGCTCACGATGATATCGCCGGTTTTCGATGGCGGTGAGTATGCCGGATTCATTTCCGTCGCCCTCGACATCACCGATCGAAAGCAGGCCGAGCAGGCGCTTCGGCAAAGTGAGGAACGATACGGTTCCATCTTCAAAGACTCGGCCATTCACCTGTGGGAACTCGATGCCTCGCGGGTCAAGGCCTTCCTGGAGCGTGTGCAACGAGGTAGAAACGGCGATGTGCGAGCGCATTTCGATATTCATCCGGAGGCGGTGCGGGAATGCGTGTCCCTCCTGGAGTTGACGGATGCGAACGCGGAAAGCCTGCGGTTGTTTCAGGCGCGCGATTTCCGGGAACTGGCAGAGCGATTCCCGACCATGGTGGTCGATGAGTCCCTGCCCGTATTCGCCAACTGGCTGACCCTGGTCGCAGAGGGAACGACCCGGATGGAGGGAGAAATCCCGCTGGTCACGCTGGCCGGCGAGCCCCGGCACGTGGCGATACGATTGTCGGTGGCGCCGGGTAGCCGCGAGTCGCTCGACCGGGTGCTGGTGTCGATGGTGGATATCACCGAACGCCGGCGGGCGGAGGAAGCGCTCCGCCGCCGGGCGGCGTTCGACGAACTCCTGACCAGGCTGCTGGCGCGATTCGCGTGCGCCGCGGCATCAGAGATCGACGATCTTATCCGCCGATGTCTGGAGGAAGTCGGGATCGTCCTGGGGGGCGACAATGCCTTTGTGATATTGGTCGCCCACGACTTTTCTACTTGGAGTTCGGTCTATTCCTGGCGACCCGGAGGAGAAACAAGCTACAATCAGAAATACCAGAATATTCCGATAGGGACGCTCCCGTGGTGTGAGCGGATGGTCCTGACGGGGAACATCGTCCGTATCGCCACTCTGGAGGAGTTGCCGTCCGAGGCGGAGGCGGAGCGCCGGGCCTTCGCCCAGGAAGGCGTCCGTTCGTTCGTCGCCGTCCCACTGCGCGGGCGGGGGGGGCACATCCACGGCTGTGTCGGGCTGCGGTCGCATGCCCGGCGGATCGATTGGACCGAGGAAGATGTGGGGCGGTTGAGCATGGTGGCCGACACCATCGCCAACGTGCTGGAGCGCAAACGGGCCGAGGAAGCGCACCGGTTGTCGGAAGAAAAGTATGCCAAGGCGTTCGAATCCTCACCGGATGCGATTGTCCTCAGCGAATTGTCCACGAGTATCTTTCTGGAAGTCAACGCCGGGTTCGAACGCATCAGCGGATATACGCGGGATGAAGTGGTCGGGCGGTCCGCGTTGGACTTGGGCGTATGGGGAAACCCCGTGGAACGGGCCGAAATCGCCGCCCGGTTGCAGAAGGACGGGCATGTCCGCGACTTCGAAGTCTCGATGCGAAGCAAGACGAAGGTCCCTTTAATGTGCCTGCTGTCGGCGGAGATTATCGAGTACGGGGGGCAGCCCCGGATGCTGGCCATTCTTCGCGATATCCGCGAACAGAAGAAGACGGTGGAGGCGTTGCGGCTGTCGGAGGAGAAATACGCCAAGGCGTTTGATTCGTCCCCGGATGCGGTGATTATCAGCCGCGTGGCCGACGGCCGTCTGATGGAGGTGAATGCCGGGTTTGAAGGCATCACGGGATACACTCGCCGGGAGGCGATCGGGTGTACGGCCTCGGAATTGGGATTGTGGGCGGATTTCGAGGACCGGTCCCGAGTCGTGGCGCGGTTGCGGGACGGGCAATGTGTCCGAAATATGGAAGCCCGCTTCGTGAGCAAAACAGGACTTATCCGGGATTGCCTGGTCTCGGCCGAGGTCCTGGAGATCAACGGGCAGCCCTGCATGTTGACCACGATTCGGGATATCTCCGAACTCAAGCAGGCGCAGGTGGAGCTGGCGCAGGCTAAAGCGCTGTTATCGGCGGCAATCGACCAGTCGACAGCCGGTATCCTGATCGCCCGGGCCTCCGATTGCCGGATCCTCATTGCCAACCGGGCGGCCATGAATATCCGGGGCGGAGATATGGCGGAGTTGACCGAGGTGCCGTTGGAAGAGCGTCCCGGGTACTGGCGGATTTACAAGCCCGACGGGACCATGTTCCGGCCGGAGGAGCTGCCGCTGGTTCAGGCAATTCTGACGCGACGGACGACGCGCAACGCCGAAGCGGTCATCAAGCGAGTCGACGGCGTTGATCGATGGATCCTGATCAACGCGGCCCCGATCATCGATCCGGCAGGGAATATTGTAGCCGGGGTGGCGGTCTTTGCCGACGTGACCGACATCAAGCGGGTCGAAATGATGTTGGAACGGCTGGTGCAGGGAACCTCCGCCGGCGCCGACCGTCAGTTTTTTGATTCGTTTGTCCGCGGCCTCGCCCTGGGGGTGGGGTGCCGTTATGCCTATTGCGCGGAGTTCGCCGGATCGACCGATGCGCGGTTGAAGGCTCAGGCGTTTTGGAACGGCAAGAAGAGCGACCGGAATTTCGAGTTTGCCGCGGCCGGCATCGCCGGCGAAATCCTGACCGAGAGAAAAACCGTCGTCTGTCTGAAGGGTCTGGCCGAGGCTTATCCGGATGACGCTCACGCCGCCCGCCTGGGGGCGGAGAGCTTTATCGGAATGCCGGTTTTCGGCGCCGATGGAAAGCCGCTGGGGCTGCTGGCGGTGCTGGACGATAAACCGATCCCCGGGGAAATCGTGCCGCAGGTACAATCGGTGATGACGATTGCGGCGGCACGAGCGGCGGCGGAGATCGAGCGCCAGCGGGCCTATGAAGAGTTGCAGGTGGCCAACGCCCGGCTGCTGGACGAGCACAAGGCGTTGATGGAGAAAAACATCGCCTTGCAGACCATGCTGGATCACCTGGAACGGGAGCGGATGGAGTATCGGCGCGATATCTGCACCAGCATCGACCATGTCCTCACCCCGGCGATCAAGAAACTGCGCGGTCGCGAGGGGATGGCCGGGAACCGGGACCTGGCCGCTCTGGAGGATGCCCTCGACTCAATTATTGGAGGGGGTATCGATACCTTCGAGAACAACTACAACAAGCTGACGCCCCGGGAAGCGGAAATCTGTACCTCAATTGCCCAAGGCCGGACCTCCAAGGAGATCGCCGACAGCCTGCACCTGTCGGTCCAGACCGTCCATAAGCACCGCGAGGCCATCCGCCGCAAGCTGCAGGTGCAAAATTTGGACATCAATTTGTCGACCTATCTTCGCCATCGGGTCCGCTAAGGTTCCGGCCGGCCTACGCAATCCCTACCCAAAAACCCCCGATTGAGGTACCGCGGGATTCGTCGATTCAGCAGATCAAAGGGGTTAGGAACGACACGACGGCGGGGTTATGGCTCCTGGGGGGGTGCATGAGGAGAAGACAGCAGGACACGGACAACGACATGCGGCCAGGGTCATGGCCCCGCCACGAGTCGTGGTTACCGGGGACGGCAGAATGGCGGGCGATAGGGAATGAAAGATAACCGGAAGCGGGGATGCATGGACATACTCGAGAAAATGATTGAAGCCGCGGCAGCCGATTTGGTCATGGCCGATGTCGAGGATCTTCCTGCCCTGGCCGGGCTTCACGAGCATTTTTTGAATATCGAGCGGGCGGCCGCCGACAAATCCGGTCTGATGGCGCGCGCAGCCGCGGCCTCGGCCAACCTGATGCAAAAGATCATTTTGAGCGAGGTCGATGACAAGGCGAAGGCAATGACGGTCGTGGGGGAAACGATCGCCATCCTGCAGGATTTGGCCCGGGGTCATCGCCGGGAGACGGAAGTGGAATTTCCGGCGGCGCTGGAATTGAACGGGTCGAAAAACGGCAGGCAGAAGGCGGTCCGCAAAGCGGATCCCCCACCGGCGGCAAAGCAACCTCCGGCCCCGGCCGAACCGGCGGCGACGAAGCCGTCGGAACCGACGGTGCAGGCGGCCCCGCCGCCGGCGCCAACGGCAGCACCGGCGGCCGAACGCGAGCCGCTGATCGTTTCCCTGGAAAACAGCGACACCTCGCTACTGGGCGAATTCATCACCGAGGCGAGGGAACACTGCGCCAATGCCGAACAGATGCTGATGGACCTGGAGTCGGGCGTTGACAAGGACGCGGCCATCAACGCCATCTTCCGCAGTTTCCACACGATCAAGGGGGCGGCGGGATTTCTGGATTTGAAACCGGTCCTGGTGCTGGCCCATGATTCCGAAACGCTTCTGGATCTGGCCCGGAAAGGAACCCTGACCATCAGCGGCAAGGCGGCCGACCTGGTTTTCGACGCCATCGACGCCATGCGCAAACTGCTGGAGGGAGTCGAAGGGGTCATGAAGAGCGGCGGCGTTTTCGACGGTACCGCGATTGCGGGCCCTATTCTCGATCGTCTCCGGTGGCGGTTGGATAATCTTGAGGCCGACGATGACCTCGCCCCGCCGCGGGTCGGTGACATCCTGGTCGATATGGGGGCCGTCTCGCAGACGGAGATCGATGAGGCCCTGGAGCGGCGGGAACGGAAGGACGAAAAGCTGGGCGAAACGCTGGTGCGGGAGGGACTGGTTCCGGCCAAGGCGGTGGCCCACGCTCTGCGCGAGCAGCAATCCAAGAAAGGCCCGGCCGGCGGCGCAACGGTCAAGGACATGGTCAAGATCGACACCGAACGGCTGGACCGGCTCATCGACACCATCGGCGAACTGGTCGTGGCCGAGTCGATGGTCGGCCAGGACGAGGAGATTCTGCGGGTGGTGTCGCCCAAAGTGGCGCGGAATGTCTCCCACCTGAACAAGATCACGCGCGAACTGCAGGAAATGGGGATGGCTATGCGGCTGGTGCCGGTTCGGGCGACCTTCCAGAAGCTGGCCCGGGCGGTCCGCGACCTGACCCGCAAATCCGGTAAGGAAATCGACCTGGAACTGTTCGGAGAGGAGACCGAAGTCGACCGTAGCATCGTCGAGAATATCGGCGATCCGTTGATGCACATGGTCCGCAATTCCGTCGACCACGGCGTCGAATCGCCGGAGGATCGCGTAGCGGCGGGGAAGCCGCGAACGGGGCGAATCGTCATCAAGGCGTATCATAAAGGGGGCAACATCCATTTCGACATCTGCGACGACGGCCGGGGATTGGATCGGGACCGGATTCTGGCGAAGGCTCGCGAACGGGGGCTGATCGACGGGACCAAGGAGCCGACCGATCATGAAATCTACAATTTCATCCTGTTGCCGGGCTTTTCTACGGCGCAGAAAGTCACCGACATTTCCGGCCGGGGCGTGGGTATGGACGTGGTCAAGAAGAATATCGAATTGATGCGGGGGCACCTGGACATCGCCTCCACCCCCGGCCGGGGAACGACCTTCAACATCAAGCTGCCGCTGACCCTGGCCATCATCGACGGCATGCTGGTGAAGGTGGAGGATCAGCGGTTCATCATCCCGACCCTGTCCATCGTGGAATCGCTGTCGCTGTCGAAGGAAACCGTTTTCACGGTCAACGCCAAGGCCCGGATGATCAATCTGCGCGGCGAGCTGTTGCCCCTGATTTCCATCGGCGACCTGTTCGGCATCCGGCCGGCGGCGCAGGGGAACACCGAGAAGACGGTGGTCGTAGTGGAGGACGCCTCGCGGCGGGTCGGTTTCATCGTCGACACGCTGCTGGGCCAGCGTCAGACGGTCATCAAGAGCCTGGGCACGACGTTCGCCGCCCAGAAATGGGTGGCCGGCGGGGCGATTCTCTCCGACGGCAGCGTGGGCCTGATCCTCGATGTCTCCGGAATGGTGTCCCTGACCGAGACGCATCGATTCGCGGCGGCGGCGGCCGGCGGCGACTCCCCGACAATGGAACAAACTCCGGCGGCGGAAGCCGCCCTGGTATAGACGACAACGAGACCTCAACGAAAGGACGCGAGGCATGAACGATATCACCAACAGCGGCCCGGAACGGGCCGTCGAGAGCGCGGTCGGACGGAGCTTGGCCGGGAAGTATCTGACCTTCCGTCTGGACCGGGAGGAATACGGACTGGAAATCCTCAAGGTCCGCGAAATCATCGGCCTGATGGGCATCACCAAGGTGCCGCGCACGCCCCACTACATCCGCGGCGTGATCAACCTGCGCGGCAAGGTCATTCCCGTGCTTGATCTGCGGGCCAAGTTCGGTATGGACGTCATCGCCGATACCGAGGAGACCTGCATTATCGTCGTCGACGTCCAGAATACCGGCAACTCGATCATGATGGGCATTCTGGTGGACGCCGTGTCCGAAGTGCTGGATATCCAGGCCGGTGAGATCGAGGAGCCGCCGACCTTCGGATCCGAGGTCGATACCCGCTTCATCCTGGGAATCGGCAAGGTGAAAAATTCGGTGAAGATTCTCCTGGACATCGACCGGGTGCTGACCGGAGTCGATTTCAGCGCCGCCGAGGGGATGGAAGCGGCGGTTGAGAGCGTCACGGACGCGGAACTGACGGCGTCCCTTCAATAGAGCAGACATCGTGCACGGACGCCGAAGGAACCGGCGACGGCCGAAAGGCGTCGCCGGTCCGGACCGCGTCGAAAGTTCATTTCATGCTTGGGGGAACAAATGAAGAACTCACGGATACTTTTTTCCGCCGTTCTGATCGCCATCCTGGCCTGCGCGGCCGCGGCGTTCGCCGGCGACGGTCCGTCCATCAACATGAACTGGTACGGATATTTCAAGCTGGACGGGTCCTATGACCAGAATCCCACCAGCCACGGCAATTTCATCATGTACATTCCGCAGAACCCGACCTACGGGGACAAGAGCCAGTTTACCATGACCGCCAACGAGACGCGGCTGGGCTTGAACGCCACCGGCACCGGGTACGGCGATGTGACGGTCGGCGGGAAACTGGAAGTGGATTTGTACGCCAGCATCACCGGGGCGGCCATCGCCGAGAACAAGGCGATGCTTCAGCTCCGCCACGCGTACTTCTTCCTGGAAAAACGGTCGTTCAAGGTCGTCGCCGGGCAGACCTGGGATCTGATTTCGCCGTTGAATCCGTCGACGCTGAACTATGCGGTCCTGTGGGGATGCGGCAATACCGGGTATCGTCGCGCCCAGGTCAGCTTCTGGTATACGTCCAAGCCGAATAAAGCCACCGACGTGGTCATGGCCGCGGGAATGTTTCGGACGATCGGCAATGACCTGACCCCGACCTTCACGCTGGCCACCGGGGAAGCCAACGACGGGGTGGACGACGGGATCAATTCGTCGATTCCCTCGCTGCAGGCGCTGTTTGAAGTCAAGCACGCCA
>JAAZOE010000315.1 GCA_012797915.1 Candidatus Zixiibacteriota bacterium
CGACGACAATGTCGGCCACCCGGTGTCGGTCTTTCTGGCCAATGTCGATCCCGCGAAGGTGACCGAAGCGGAGATGACTTCCCTGGCCAAGATGGTTCAGGACGAAATCGCGGCCATTGCCGCCTACCCGGCCGGTTCGCCGCAATTGAAGGAGTTCAACGACCGGGCCGCCTCGCGACTGCGCGAGATGGCCAGGGATGCGGAGGCATATCTCAACTCGCCGCCGGGGTTCGGCCTCCGGGGCGGAAACGGGGGCGGGTGGTACAGCCTCATGCGGGTTCTGGAAAACCAGTCCGGCTTCAAGAAATCACTCCTCCAGAAGGAGGAGCGGGCGGCAGCCGCCGCCGAGTTGGCAAAGAATGAGAATATCTGGACCGCGCTGGTGGCCAAATGGAAACTGACGGCGGTCAAGCCGTATCTGGTCGGGTGCGTGCCCGATCCGCAGATGCTGGTGAAGACGGCCGACGAGAAAAAGGCCCGACTGGATGCCTTCGCCCAAAGTTTGGTTAAGAAGTATAATGTCGCCGACGTTCCCTCGGCGATCGCCAAATATAAAGAGGAGTTCGACCGGCAGACCGCGATCATCGACAGCATCGCGGCGCTCGTGCCGGTGCCGAAATTCCTGGACAACCCGCCCTTGTCGTTCGACCCGACGCTCGATTATCGGATCGACACGATCGCCGGGGCGGTCCCGATGGTCGCCTCGACGTTCAACAGCATGACCGCCGCGACCATGACCCTGGCGTTGAACCTGCGCGGCGTTCCCGAGGCGCAATTGCTGTATGTTCCGCTTCTGCCCGATCTGATCACCGAAATCGGGGTGGTCAAGAACGGGCAGGTAATCGACTATGCCGCGTTGAGCCAGCGGTTGAAAAATGAGGTGCTGTATCTCTATGGCGACCTGGCGGTCAATCCGTATACCGGGAGGGTCGAGCTGGCGGTCACCGCGGCCGGCAGTAATGCCGCCGAGGGGAAAGCGGCTCTGGAATGGGCGGCGGCCGGGTTGCGGAATCCGTATTTGGCGCCGGCCAACCTGCCCCGCCTGCGGGACGTCGTCGACAATCGTATCGTCGGCCTGCGCAACCGGATGAAAGGAAGTGAAGAGGGGTGGGTGCAGGGTCCGGCGGTATCATACCTGTACCAAAATGATCCCTTGATTCTGGCCGCGTTCAGTTTCCTGACTCAGGAAAATCTGATGCTCCGTCTGAAGTGGCGGCTGATGGCCGAAAAAGGGAGCCCGGCGGCGGCCGAGGCCATCACCGCGTTGAACGCCCTGGCCGGGGTATCCAATCAACCGAAAAATGATTTGGTTCATCTGGCCGAGACATTCAGCGGCGGGGACCGCGCCGCCTATGGCGCCGGGCCGTTCGCGACCTTCACCTCTGCTTATGAGGCCGCCTCGCCCGAGGCGCGGAAGATAATCGATGCCGCTCTGGCCGACTTGGCCGCGACCGTGCCGTCGACCCCGGAGGCCAATGCCGCCGCCGATTGGACGGCGCTGGTGACGCAGATGATCGGCGGTTTACAGTACGGCGCGCAGGCGGCCTTGGATGATCTGGGCGGGTTGTTGCGGATCATCGCCCATCGCGGCAACGCCCGTCTGGCGATGGTTTCCAACGAGGCCGATCGGGCAACGTTGATGCCGTCGATTACGGCGCTGGTTTCGTGTCTATCGACCGATGGGCCCCCGGCGCGGGTCGTTTACACCAAGCGGCCGTTCATCTGGGATCGGGCCCGCAGCCGGTATCCCGGCCTGGAGAAACCCGCTTTTGTCGGCTTGATCAATCCCAACACCCGCAACGGCGTGTTTGTCAATTCCGCCCCCTGTGCGCTGTACAGCGATACCGATCAGGATCGTCTGCTGGATTACCTGGCGGCCAAGCTGTACGGCGGTCACGGGGCGCACTCGATGTTCATGAAAACCTGGAGCGCTGGGTTGGCCTATTCCAACGGTCTTCGTTCCAGCGAGGTCGACGGACAGCTGACCTATTACGCCGAACGGTGTCCCGACCTGTCCACGACTATGCGGTTCGTGGTCGATCAGCTTCGTCAGGCGCCGTATTCGCCGGAGCTGGGCGAATATGCCGTGGCCCTGGCCTTTGATCTCAGCCGCGGTTCCAATGATTATGTCAGTCGGGGGATGGCCATGGCCGGCAACCTGACCGATGGTGTCGCGCCCGAAAAGGTCGAGGCGTTCCGGAAACGGATTTTGGAGCTGCGGCGGATGCCGGATTTGTACGATCGGTTGCAGCGGCGGATGGAGAACGTGTATGCGCAGGTGCTGATCGGGTACGGCCCCAAAACCGTGGACCGGTCGCGCAGCAGTTATTTCATCATCGGCCCGGAGACCCAGTTCGCCTCGCTGGATGAGTATATCGGTTC
>JAAZOE010000316.1 GCA_012797915.1 Candidatus Zixiibacteriota bacterium
CCTTGCGGACACTGTCCAGCGGCCGGGCCAACTATTCGATGGAGTTTCTGGCCTATCAGCCGCTGCCGGAGACGCTGGCCGAGAAAATTATCGAGGAGAAGCGGAAGGCCAATCAGGCCTAGCGGTGGATTGGCGGAGGCAACGTGCCTTTAGTCGCGACGGAAACCTGGTCTGCCGCGCCCGCCGTTTGAACGGTTTATGGCGATCAGAACGCGATGACATTCATGGTAACGCCGAAACTCAAGGCGTCCGCGGACACCTCCAATCCCCGCTCGGAGTCCGAGGGATTCCCCCAAGTAATGTTCGCTTCGAAGGCGAGATGGTTGCGAAGTTGGTATCCGACACCCAACGCCACCCCCAGACCATACCAGGAATCCGATCCCCACTTAAAGGGAGTCGCCCAGGAAGCCAGGCCGATCTCCCCCAGAAGGTAGGGGGAGGGATAGGTCGATTTCAGGAAATGCGTGACGCCGACGCCGCCGACGCCGCTGGCGATCGTCACCTTGTCCCCATAGACATTCACTAATCTGAACCAATTGACCTTGCTTGTCCAGTAGATCTGGACCTGTTCCGACGGTCCGTAACCGATTCGGAAATCGGTCCGCAAGGCCAGGTCATTCTGCCGATCCGATTTTTCCTCGGGGAGCCCGGCATACGTCATCGTTTGCGTATAGGACGACCACGCCGGACCGAGTCCGAAACCGAGCATGAATCCTTTGCGCCGGCTGTCGAACGCATAGACCGACGACGCCATCATCAATACAATCAAAACCCCCAGAGCGTGTACTATCGCCTTATGAACCATTTCGTCTCCTTATGCCTCAACGCTTGCCTATGCTTTACCGTCGGCGAACCGCGTGCGCGACGGGTTACTTGTTCTCCGCCGCAATCAGCTGCCCCAGGATTTCGACCGCGTCGCCGACATATTTCTCACACCGGCCGGCGATGAGCCCGTCATCCTTGGCCTTCTGTCTCCCCTCCGGCGTGCTGATATCGCGGCCCAGCAGGGTCAGGCAATCGGTCGCACCGTGACGGGCCTCGAATCGGGCGGTGAACTCACGGACGATCTGATAGACCTTTTCTTTTTCTTCGTCGGTTTCCGGTCGTTTCGCCCCCCAGATCAGGCCGATGGCCATATAGGCCCCGGTCAATACCCCGCAAGTTTTCTGCAGCCGCCCCATCCCGCCGCCGAACGGCCAGCCGATCCGGAAGGCGTCGTTTTCACTCAGCCCATACTTTGCGGCGAAAACCGATAGCACCGATTGCGCGCAATTGCAATCGCCGCGAAACCGTTCCAGCGCCTGTTCTTTACGATTCATAGTTGTTTTCCTGTCGTGTTGTAGGGGCGCGCGGGTGCTCGCCCATAAGGCGCCTCATTCAACCATGGCAACCACTTCATCACATAGACAATCTACAGTCCGGATTTTCATTGTCAATTGCCCATTTCAACGGGTTTTGTTCAATATATATCCGGCATTGATACAAAGATTCCTCATTGCGGATAATATGTTCATAATAATTCCGTTGCCAAAACGGTTTCCCCGGCGTAACACGCAGGCGATTGATTTGGGTTGTAACTGAGGTTTTAAATCCAAGAATTAACGATGACAATGATCGTTTGGGTACTCCGGGCAGCAAGGATTGACCTGATTGATCAGGTTGCGCCGATCCGGGCGCGCGGCCGCGCGCCCCTACAGGATGGATGAAGACAATGCCATGGACATGATTGGGCATGATGATGAATGCGTCCAATTCGATTTCGGCCCGCATGACCGAAGATCGATTCCATTCGCGCAGGACAATGCGACCATAGTCATTTAAAATGATATCGTCGCCGACAATGCGACCCAATGTGCACTTATTTTTGTGAGTGCATATCGTAATGAAGTATGCCCCCTCTTGTGCATAATCGTACCCCTTTATCCGAATCGACCGTCGATACGGCCAGGGTTTTGAACTATCATCGGGCTTCATTGTCAATTGCCACTGAACCGTAGGGGCGTGCGGCTGCACGCCCGGGATATTCATCTTGAGGTGCCAAATTGGCACTTCAAGTTAATCCTCGATACGCTTACATCCCATACTGACCATATCCATCGACAATTATAGAACAGTGATCTTCGGCTGGACGAAACCGCCACCGTAGGCTACTTTCAAAAGGATCTCACCACGTTTTGCATTATTTGCGGTACAGGCAATCTCGAATATATACACGCCTTGTTCGAACCGCTTTGTCGAACCTGTGGGTAAACCGGTTCCGGACACCACATACAGAGCAGACGGTCCGTCTGGAATCATAAACAGGTCAATCCTTGCTTCTTCACTAGGGAATATCTCTGTCTGCAACCTACCTTCACTATTGGCCCACTGAAGTTGGAGCTTTGCATTGAAGTCAGGAATTTGGCCACGGACATCACCAGGTCCGACCGACCACGCTTTTCGCAGGTAGGCTTGACAACCGGTAATCACCTCTTTCCTAATTCTGCATTTACCTCTGGCGAACACATGCACCCAAATGCCGGAGCCGCAGGGTTGGTTGTTTGTCCAGTTTTTCCGTCTATCAAAAGTCCGCGATTCGTTAAAAAATAGGTCGATCTTCGGCCGCGTTAACCAAATATAAAAACTCCTTATACCGCCGATTAACCCAAAGATCATCAGGGCTAGGCCCAATATCGCTGAGGCCTTTTCAATCAAATAGTTTATGGTACCCCAGTCCATTCTTCCTCCATGCGGTCCTCATACAATTGTAGAGCGGCTAACGACAACGACGCATGATCCCGCGATCAGTACCACCTCTCTCCTTTGCCGCCAAATACTGACGCTATGCGGGCGGCGGATGGTGCGGTCCGCCGCCCGGATGGATCATTGTCGGGTTTCTCTCCGCCTTCGGCGGATCGGAACACCGACCTACTTGTATGCGACTTACTTATGCTCGAATTTCGGCGGACGTTTCTCCAAAAAGGCCTTCAATCCCTCCTTGGCGTCGGCGAAACCGAAATTGGTCGCGAAACCGGTCTTCTCCATCGCGATGGCATCGCTCAAATCGACATTCACGCCGCGATTGATCAACTCTTTCGCCAGCCGAATCGACGGCTCGCTCTTGGAGGCGATCTTCCTGGCCATCTCCACCGCTTTGGCCATCAGTTCCTCGGCCGGATAAACCTCATCGACCAATCCGATCCTGTGCGCCTCCTCCGCGCCGATCAGGTCGCCGGTGAGAATCAACTCCTTGGCCTTCCCTTTGCCGACCAGCCGCGGCAGACGCTGGGTGCCGCCATAGCCGGGAATGATTCCCAGGTTCACTTCCGGCTGGCCCAGCTTGGCCTTGTCGGAGGCCAGACGGATGTCGCAGGCCATGGCCAGTTCGCAGCCGCCGCCGAGGGCGAAGCCATTGACCGCCGCGATCACCGGGACGGGGAAATTCTCGATGGTGTGCATCAGGTACTGCCCGACATCGGCCAGATGGGCCGCGCCGGGAACATCGAGCGCGGACAGTTCGCCGATGTCGGCCCCGGCCACGAACGCCTTGCCCGCGCCGGTGATCACCACACAGCGAAAATCACGCTTTATCCAATAGCCCGAGAAGAAGTCGTGCAGTTCGGAAATCACCTCGGCGTTGAGCGCATTGAGCGCCTTCTCGCGGTTGATCGTCACCACCGCGACATTATCCTCGATCTTAACCAGCAGATTCTTGAAATCCATGTCGTCCTCGCCCTATTTCGTGGTGTAATCGTAGAAGCCGCGCCCCGATTTCTTGCCCAGATATCCGGCGTTGACCATGCGCCGCAGAAGCGGCGGGGCGGCGTAATGATGATCCTTGTATTCGTCGAACATGATGTCGGCGATATGCAGCATCGTGTCCAGGCCGATGAAGTCGTTCAGCGCCAGAGGCCCCATCGGATGCCCGCACCCCAGCATCATGCCGTTATCGATATCCTCGCGGGTGCCCCCGCCGTTCTCCAACATCCGGATAGCGTCCAGCAGATACGGAATCAGCAGGGCATTGACGATGAACCCCGGCTGGTCTTTGGCCGCCACCACCGTCTTGCCGCAGGCCTCGGCAAACGCCTTGGCCTCGGCGATGGTGGCATCGGAGGTGTCGATCGTCCGCACCAGTTCGCACAGCTTCATCATGTTGACCGGGTTGAAGAAAGGCAGGCCGCAGAACTTGTCGCGGCGTTTGGTGACCGAAGCCATGTCGCCGAGCGACAGCGAGGAGGTGTTGGAGGCGAAAATCGTCTCCGGCTTGCAGATGCCGTCGAGCGCCCGGAAGGTCTTGGTTTTCTCCTCCATCTGCTCGATTACCGCTTCGATAACGAGATCGCAATCGGCCAGGTCGGCCATCTTGGTCGTGCCGATGAGGTTCCCCATCGTTTTCTTCTTCAACGCCTCGTCGGCTTTCCCTTTTTCGATTGCCTTGTCGAGATTCTTCTCGATCCGACCGAACCCCTTTTTCCAGAGGTCATCGCTGACCTCGCAGGCGATGACCGGAATGCCGGCTTGCGCGGCAACCTGGGCGATTCCGCTGCCCATCTGACCGCACCCGACAATACCCAATTTTTTAACCATGGCAGACTCCTTGTATGTTGAGCCACATTCGGCTTTTGATTGCCCTCACGGAGAGTCTGAATAGAAAGCACAACTTAGATAATACGCGGGATAAGTCAATACCCGGCGGGGAAAAAGGGGATTATCGGAGGTTACTTCGCCCGTTGACACCGGGGACAAAAGTGGGCCGATCGGCCGCCGATCGCCTTGCGAACGATGACCGCGCCGCACCGACGGCAGGGCTGTCCCTCCCGGCCGTAGGCCTGAAGATACTTCTGGAACCGGCCCGACTGGCCGTTGAGCCCGATGAAAGTATCCACCGAGGTTCCCATGAGCCGGATGGCCCGTTTCAGGATGGCCTGGATGTGGCCATGCAGTTCCCGCGCTTTGGGAAGTGATATCGAGGCGGTCGACCGGCGGGGATGAATCCGCGCCAGATACAAGGATTCATCGGCATAGATATTTCCCACCCCGGCCAGAAAGGTCTGGTCCAGAAGCGCCGGTTTAATCATCCGCCGGCACCGGCGCAGGCGTTGGGTGAAATCATCGGCGGTGATTTCCAGCGGTTCCGGCCCCAATTCGGCCAGCCCCCTTTGTTTCCCGATCGATTCGGTCGGATACATCCGCAGGCGACCGAAGCGGCGATAGTCGTTGAACCGAAGCGTCTCGTCGCGGCCGCGGAAATGAAATATGACATGGTCGTGTTTGGTGGTCGGCGCATCGGCGGGAAGAAAATCGAAATGCCCGGTCATCTTGAGATGCACCCAGAGGGTGTCACCGGTGGACAGGCGGATGAGGATATTTTTGCCGCGACGGGTGACGGCGGCAACCGTCGCCCCTCGAAGTTGACGGGAGAACTGCCGGGGGGACGGATGGACCGAGGCGGTTTTCCTTATGGTGACGCGTTCGATGGTCAGGCCGCCGATGGTTTTCTGCAGACTGCGGACGACCGTTTCGACTTCGGGCAGTTCAGGCATATGAATTCAGGATACTCAGGTCGTCTGCGGCGGATGCTTGGCCCGGTAATCCTTGATCGCCTCGCGCAGGGCGTCCAACGCCAGGTTGGAGCAGTGCATCTTGATCGGCGGCAGCCCTCCCAGACCGTTGGAGACATCCTGCCGCGTAAATCTGATCGCCTCCTCCAGCGTCTTCCCCTTGACCAGCTCGGTGGTGAAGGAACTGGAGGCGATGGCTGCCCCGCATCCGAAGGTCTTGAAGCGGATGTCGGTGATGACGTCGTCCGTCACCCGGATATATATCGTCATGATATCCCCGCAGGCGGGATTGCCGACCGTCCCAACCCCGTCGGGGTCTTTCATCTCCCCGGCGTTGCGCGGATTACGAAAATGATCCATGATCGTTTCGTTGTACATCGCTGCTCCCGAAGCGGTCCGGCCGGTGGTCGCGTTTCGTCGCCGGCCGCAGACTTCACTGATTTTCGTTATTGCATCAACAGCCGGCCGAAAGTAGCCGGGTTGTAATCCATCGGCGTCTGCCACCCACCGGCGACGCCATACCGCGGCTGCTTCCGCCGGAAATTCAATCCCCATGACGATCCGGGTTTACCGATCACGCCGAACTGGTCGAGCGGGATAACCGCCTCGACCGTCCAGAAGTTCTTCCCGCGCCCGGTCTTGATGGTGTAGACGCCGTCCCACTTCCGATCGCCGCCGAAATACCCGTCCTCGCCCGGCGTCAATTTCTGATCGAAGGTCGTACCGAGGGCGTTGACAACCACCTGGTAGGCGACCGCTTGGGCGGGATCCGGCTGGAAGAACAAGGCGACGCAGTCTTCGCCGGATACCGTGCCGTCATGTTCGGTGACCGCGGCCCGAACCGAATCGATCGCCCGGTCATGGCACCGCGCAGCCAGGTACAGATGATCGGCATCATAGGCGAAAGAGACATCCATCGGATCGGTCCCGGCCGGGTTGCCGTCGGAGTCGAAGAGGGTCGTACCCGAGCCGGTCCAGATCGATTCATCGAGGATGCCGTCGA
>JAAZOE010000317.1 GCA_012797915.1 Candidatus Zixiibacteriota bacterium
CGCTGATTTCGGCCGCCCAGGACAACAGGAAGGCGGCGCCCAGGATCGCCAGGCCGAAGAGCAGGGCGTCCCACCCGGCGCCGAAGTCGAGGTTTCCCCCCTTGATCATCAGGGCCGGAATGGTCAGGACGACCACGCCGAGGATCATCACGATGCGGAACATCCGGGAATCCTTGTCAGGCTTTTTCATGCGTCGCCCCATCACGAAGCAAGGTTGCCGTCGTCATGGCCGGAAGGTACGGTTCGGGCGCGGGACTGTCAAGGATTCAACAGCCGCCGGAGGGAGGAGTTCGGGCGGAGGGAATTTCCTTGATAACCCCGCCCGGTTTGCGTACATTGAATCCGCATCTCGCCGGGACATCAGGAGGTATCCTAAGCCAAAAGAAGACGGTCCACCCGGTACTGAGAGGAGGCATCCATGACCGAGGAGCAATTCAAGAAGTATTTGAAAGAGCGCTATGAACCTCAGGTCGAGTGGTACGACAGCAGGGCGGTCCGGAACAAACGCTTATACAATTATCTCCTGGCCTCGACGATTATCTTCACGGCCCTGGCCTCGATCCTGATCGCCTTCGGGGGAGAATGGGAAAAGTGGACGGCATTGGGTTTGACGGCCTTCGTATCTTTCAGCACGACGTTTGTGATTACTTTCCGCTACCATGAAAAATGGGTGGCCTATCGGACGACCTGTGAGGCGCTAAAGAAGCAGATACATTATTATTACGCCAAGGTCGGCAAATATGGCACCAGTGCCGACCCGCGGGCATTGTTTGTTCGCCGATGTGAGATGTGGATTTCTTTGGACACGACCAATCCCCCGCCATTCGACCTGAGCGGGATATAATGGTGCAGGAGATTCAGATTATCGGGCGCTGTCGAAGACCGTGATGTTGGATTGTCGCCGTCCCCACCGCGGCGGGGACTCCTTGCCATGACGACGGAAGCGATTTCGGTTATCGCAGAATGCAGCCGCCTAGCCGCGGATGATCATGTTGACGATATCCCTGCGCAGTAAAATCCCGATCAGCTTGTCGTCCTCGACCACGAACACCCGCCGCAAATCCTTGAACAGCATCATCGCCGCCACTTCGACGATCTTCGTGTCCGGATGCACCACCTCGTGGTTGGTCACGTACAACTGCTTGACCTTGATCTTGTCCTCACGCTTGAGCAGTTCCTCGAACGGCTCGACATCCATCGAATAGTTGAGATTGGAAATGAAGGTCTTGAAATCGGGCAGGGCGGCATGAATCAGTTCCTTGTCGGTCACTTGCCCCAGGAGTTTATGGTTCTTGTCCACCACCGCCAGCGCCGACAGGCGATGCCGGAACATCAGATTGCCGACCCGTTTGAGACTGTCGTTGGGGGTTACGCAGACGACGTCGTGACGCATCAGGTCCTTGGCCGTGATCTCCTTCTCCACCGTCACCCCCGACTCCCAGATGGCGTCGATGACCGTCCCCGCTGAGGTCGCCCGAACTACGGCGGCCAGGTTTTCGGGGTTGCGGCCAAAGGAGGCGAAGGCCGACAGGGTCTGCAAATACAAACGGGCAATGCTGGAGGGGGTGAGCATCAGGCAGATCATCTGCAGCGGTTTGTCGTCGGGCGTCCGGTCGGACAGCCCTTGCGGCGAAATACCGACGGCGATATGCATTTCGGCGACGGCGTCGGTGCGGGCGTGCGGGAAGGCGATCCCCCGGCCGTAGGAGGTGTTCTCCACCTCCTCGCGGTCAAGAATCGACTGCAGGATGGTTTTGTAATTGTAGTCGGAGAACTTCCTCTGCACCAACGCCAGCAGTTCCTCGATCGCCTCGCGCTTGGTGGCCGCCTTCAGATGATGCGCAACCAGGGCTTCATCCAAGAGATTCGCCAGCCGCATCGCCGACCTCTTTCGCTTTGGGGGCTCTTTTCATCCG
>JAAZOE010000318.1 GCA_012797915.1 Candidatus Zixiibacteriota bacterium
CAGCTTGGCGGAGGCGTTGTACCGCTCCCTGGAAAAGAATCTGACCGCGGAAAGTCTTGCGGTCGTCAAAGGGGACGACCGTCTCACCGCCTCCGTCTTTGAGGGAATCGGTCCGCCGGCCGGACGGGCCGAGTCCAGTACCGCGGCCGGTCCTCATGCCGCCGCGCGAATCGAACCGGCCGATCCGGCAACTGCGCCGGAATCGGTTACGGCGCCGTCGAAGGCGGCCCCTGACCGGAAGCCCATTCCCGCGGCCGCTCCGCGGCCCAAAATCACCTCCGACAGGGTCCTGGATACCTACGGACCGGCTATCGAGGAGGCCTCGCGAAAATACGCGGTCGATTCGACCCTGATTTACTCCGTCATCATGACCGAATCGGGGGGGAACCCGAAGGCGGTTTCGCCCAAGGGCGCCAAGGGGCTGATGCAGTTGATGGATGCCACGGCGGAGCAGATGGGAGTCGCCGACAGCCTGAATCCCCATCAGAATATCGACGGCGGGGCCAAGTATCTGCGCCAATTGCTGAACAAGTATGACGGCGACCTGAAACGCACACTGGCCGCCTACAACGCCGGACCGGGTGCGGTGGACAAACATCGGGGAGTGCCGCCCTACGCGGAGACGCGGCGGTACGTGGACAAAGTCATGGGGCATCTCAATCGCATCCAGCGGCGGACGACGCCGGTGGCCAACCCTAAAGGGAATCAACCGGAAAGCCGACAAGAATAGTATGGATGAAACCAGGGACGCACGCCTCGATCGGTTGATCGCCGTGGTCGGCGAGGAGGCCCGTCTGTTCGAACAGTTTTTGTCCCTGCTGGAACGGCAGCAGGAAATGCTGGTCAAGGGCGACCGGACCGAACTGCAGGCGGTCAGTACCCGGTTGCAGACGGTCATCGCCCGTTCGCAGCAGATAGAACGGCTCCGGGCCGAGGCGGTGGAGGCGATCCGTGCGGAGGACGGCATGGAGGCCGATGTGACCATCGCCCGTATCTGCGAGATCGCCGATACGGAACGGTCGTCACAGTTGAAGAACCTGCGCGAGGTGATCCTCGGGCTGTACAGCCGCATCGAGGAAACGCGGATGCGGAACGGACTATTGGTGGAGCAGTCGCTGGAGCAGATTCAGCACACGCTGGAAATGCTCGGCCGCGTGCCGGCCCGTCGGGAGACCTATCAACAGCAGGGCCGTCGGAACGAGGAGTACGTTCCGTTGGGAATCGACAGGAGAGTCTGAGGATGTCGGGATTATTTCAGGGACTCGAAATCGGCAAACGGGCACTCATGACGCATCAGCTGACCCTGTCGACCATGGGTCACAACGTGGCTAATGTGTCGACCCCGGGGTACACCCGTCAGCGGGTGTTGATTTCCTCGGCCCATCCGTTGGTCACGGCCAATTACACGATCGGCAACGGCGTGACGGCGGAAACGATCGTGCATGTGCGCGACCTTTTTCTGACCAGCCAGTACCGCCGGGAGAACAAGTCGCTGGGGGAGTGGACGTATAAGGAAACCGCCTTGACGCAAATCGAGGCGTATTTCGCCGAGCCGAACGACAAGAGTCTGAGCGACCTTCTGGATCAGTTCTGGAACAGCTGGTCGGACCTGTCCAACAATCCGGAATCGACGGCGGCCCGGTCATCGGTCATTTCCCAGGCCGAGTTACTGACCAACGCCTTCCATACGCTCGACCGCAGCCTGTCGGAAATGCAGGCCTCGGTGGACACCGAGATCACCGGCCTGGTGGAGCAAATCAACAGCCTGGGCCGGCAGATCGCCAATCTCAACCGCCTGGTCGTCTCCGAGGAGTTGAACGGGCAGACGGCCAACGACCTGCGCGACCAGCGGGATCTGCTCATCGACGAATTATCGGGGCTGGTGGATGTGTCCACGGCGGAAAAAAGCAACGGTTCGACCACCGTGTATATCAGCGGTCTGGCGATCGTGGAGAACGCCGACACGTTCGAGCTGGATACCCGGGTCACCGCCGGGGCCGAGCAGGTCCGGCACGAAATCATCTGGAAGGGGACCAAAACGACGGTGAAGATCACCGGCGGAGAAGTCAAGGGACTGATCGACGTCCGGGATGCGACCATTCCCGCCTATCGCTCGCGTCTGGATTCCCTGGCGGGGTCGATCGTCCGGCAGATCAACGCCCTGCACCGTACCGGCACCGGCTTGACCGGTGTCAGCGGTATGGATTTTTTCAACAGCGCCTATACCACCGCCGGGACGATTCAGCTGGAAACCGCCATCGCCAATGATCCCAATCTCATTGCCGCCTCCGAAAGCGGCGAACCGGGCGATAATGTCATCGCTCTGGCCATCGCCGATATCCGCAACCGGACGATCATGTCCTCGAATACGGCCACTATATCGGAATTCTACACGGCCCTGATCGGCGATGTCGGGGTGGATACAAACGAGGCGGAGACGCTCCGGGGCAACTACGACGTGCTGGTACAACAGATCACGAATTCACGGGAAGCTGTGCAGGGGGTGTCGATAGACGAAGAGATGGCGGATATGCTGAAAGC
>JAAZOE010000033.1 GCA_012797915.1 Candidatus Zixiibacteriota bacterium
TACTGCCGGAAGCGGTTTTTCAGCCCGAGCTTGACGCGCGGAATATCAGTCGACAGTTCCCAGGGATGAAAATAGACCATGGCCGGCTGGCGCATCCGGTTCAACCGTTGAATCCCCCAGCGAGTGAACCAATACGGGAAATGCCGCAGCCACCCTCCGCCGGCGATCGCCATCCGGCGGCCGAGGACGTGGACGGTCGAGGCCGGGAATTCCAGCAAGCCCCGGCCCGAAGGGAGCGCCACCGTGTACGGCTTGACCGGGGCTCCGGGATCGCCATAGATGTCATGGTGAATCGGATAAATCGAGGAATCATACCGGAATCCCAAGTCGGCCAGAATTTCGTAGGCCCAGAGCATGTCCCGGCGCATTCCCCAGCTGGGTGAACGGTACCCGATCGGGGTGACCCCGCAGGCTTTGACCACCGCGGCCAGGGCCATCTCCGTATCCTGGCGAAATTGAGTCGAGGTCATGGCGCTGACCATATGGTGATGGTAACTGTGACACCCGATCTCATGGCCTTCCGCGGCCACCCGGGCGATCAGATCGGGATGCCGATCGGCCACCCAACCGAGGACGAAAAAGGTCGCCTTGAGATTATGGACCCGGAGTTTCTCCAGCACCCGGTCGGTATTCTCCACCACCACCGACGCCAGCCCGGTCCAGTCGGCGGGCCGATAGATGGTATTGAAGATTTCGACGCAGAACCAGTCTTCCAAGTCAATCGTCAGGATGTTTTTCATGCAGGCGCCGGCTCGTCCGGACGGGGTTTATATTCATACCCATAAGACGATTCCCGGTAATAATACGGCAGGATATTCGACATGTTGTTGAGGACGATGCCCATGAAGTTGGTCCGGTTATTCTGCAGCAGAACCACGGCCCGCTTGACCACCTCCCGCTGGGTGGACCCGGCCCGGACCACCAGAAGCACCCCGTCCATTTCAGCGGCCAACAGCATTGGATCGGACACCGGCAGGACCGGCGCGCAGTCGACCAGAATCAGGTCATAGTAGAAGCGGACTTCCTCGAGAAGTTTATGGATGGCGCCGGAATCAAACACCTCCGTCGGCTGTTCGACCGCCCGGCCGGCGGTGAGAATATCCAGGTGCTCGGAATCGGTTTTCTTGATCACGTCCTTGACGCGCGCGTTCTGCGTCAGGATCTCCACCAGCCCCTTTTCCCGGGGAACCCCGAACAACTGGTGCAGGGTCGGGCGGCGGAGATCGCAATCGACCAGCAGCGTCCGCCGCTGTTTCATGCGGGCCGCGGTCATGGCCAGAAACGAGGCAACCGTCGACTTGCCTTCCGCCAGCATGGCCGAGGTGATCAAAATCGTCTTGGCCGAATCCTTGGCGGCGCGATGATTGAGATTATGCAACAAGCGACGAAACTCCGTCGCGTAGGGCGATTCCATGTCATAATACTCGAGGAGATTGAATTGTTCCGGAACTCGCGTCATACCTGTCCTGCCGTTTCTCTTATTCCCTGGGATCGCCCCGGGTGATATCCGCCACCACCGTCTGCAGATCCGTCAAAAACTTTTCCGCCATCTTGAGACCGTCGCCCGCCTTCTTGAGGCCCGGGTTGACGGCCAGCGTCTTCTGGAGCTGCCCGATTCCCTGCCGCCAGCACATAACCGCCTGATGCAGATAACACAGGGCCAACTCATGATGCAGATCGACGTAGGCGGGGTTCTTTTTCAACTCGCCGCGCAAGTAGTCGATCCGGTCGGTCAGCGGTTTCTCGCCGCCCCCCTCCAGGAACAGAATAAACCGCGAATACAACCCGGAGAGTTCCTGCCGAATCGCTTCCCGGCGCTGTTCCCGAACGACCTTGAAAAGATGCAGGGCCCGGGGCAAATCCCCTTCCTTGAGGACGGCGTAGGCTTCGGCGAACTGATTGGTCCGCAAATCACCAGCCACCGCCACGGCCCGATTCAAAAAGTCGCCGGTCCGCTCCACCAGGTTGCCGTACAGCTCGAAATCTTCGCGTTTGATGGCGTTGGCGATATAGGCGATGGCCAGATTGAAATGCGCGTCGGCATAATAAATATTGACCTTCCGCGCCGCCTCGAATTCCTCCACCGCCCGACGGCAGAATCCGGCCTCCAAAAGCGCCTCGCCGTAGTTATTGTGGTAGTCGGCGAAGCCCGGACGCAGTTCCACGGCTTTGGCCAGGGCCTTGACCGCTTCATCGTACCGCCCCTGCAGCAGCCGGGTCATGCCCAGGCCATTGGCCGCCTGGTGGTGATCCGGTTTCAATTCCAGCACCGAGGAATACAGCGTCCCGGC
Organism: Candidatus Zixiibacteriota bacterium; assembly: GCA_012797915.1. Classification (GTDB taxonomy): domain Bacteria; phylum Zixibacteria; class MSB-5A5; order GN15; family JAAZOE01; genus JAAZOE01. The sequence continues at coordinate 2,292 of JAAZOE010000033.1, forward strand.
TTCCTCGTACAGCCGCTTGTACTGAAAGGCCAGACCCAAATTGAACATCAGGTCGATATCGCCGGACTTCAAGGTCTTGTCGTAGGCGCCCAACAGATGTTCCAGTTCGGTCTTCTTCTCGTCGTGAGCGCTTTTCACCAGGGCCAGGACCTCGTCCTCGGAAACCTTCCCCGCGTGCGGCCGCCGGGTGACTTCCAGCATCTCGCCGTCGACGAAGATCGACGACACGACCGCCATCTTGCCGGAATCATTGACCGTCTGGACCATGAATTCCCGGGCATTGACGGCCACCGTGCTTTTCAACCGATAATTGTCCATAGACCGACCTAATTGACCTTCACTTTTCCCTTAATCGAGGCGATTGCCGGTATTGTCGCCAATACCGGCATCCCCAGGAACGATTCGACCTCTTCAATCTTCTTGAACGAATTGTCGAGGAGTTCGGCCATCACCGCGGCGGCGCCGCCGATGACCAGCCCCAGTATCGCCCCCAAGATCGTGATTTTCAATCGGTTCGGTTTCACCGGCCGAAGCGGCACCGAGGCCGGCTCCATGATCCGATACTTCGACTCCGATTCCCCCCGCATCAACGACTGCGAAATTTCCGACCCGGTCAACTGCGACTGGAATTTTTCGTACACCTGCCGGGCCGAGTTGACCTCATTCTCCAAGTTGCGCATCCGGATTTCGAATTGCGGCGCGTAAGCGATCCGGCTGCGGAGGGTGCTGAGCGCCACCTGGAAGGAATTCAGTTTCTCCCGGAAGGCCATCTCGCGGGCCTGCAACGAAAAGAACGCCGTCAGCTGCTTCTTATCCGCCGCCGAGGCCGAGGCATATTGCCGCTCAACCAGCTGTCCGATCACCTTCTCGAGGTCCTGCAGATCCCGCGAGATTTTCAGCCCGGCATTGATCACCTTGGGATCGGACCAGGTATATTTCGACATGAAGTCGACCAGCCGCTGCGTCTCGGCCGTGATGTCCGTCCGCAACTGATCGTATTCCTCGTTGGTCGTCAACGTCAGTTGCTCGATACGGTACCCGGCCAGGGCCGTGCGCGCCGCCGTCTGCTGCCGCAGGTTGTCGTCGAGCTGCAACTTGATGTTGTCGACATCGGCCATGATGGCCCGGATGTTGGTGTCCGCCGACACCGACTCGTCCAGTTGATTCTGGATGTATTCGGAAGCAAACTGGGCCTTCCGCCGCTCGGCTTCATCGAGATTCTTGCGATAGATGTTCAGCTGTTCATCGGAGAAATCGAGAGCCCCCCGGACGCCGCTCATCTCCCGTTTCAACCGCTCGTCCTTGAAAATCTCGGCCAGCTTGGTCGCGATCTCCATGGCCATGGCCGGATCGGACGATTCACCGGTGATCTGCACCACGTTTTCCCCGTTGAAATCGACCTGAATGTTCTTCCGTAGCTCTTCGATCAGGATCCGGTAGACCAGCGCGGCCACGGGGACATCCGGACGCTGGACGTTGAGCTTTTGGGCCTTGCGCACCACGGCCGGGTCCTGCCCCAGATTCAGTTCGTCGATCAACCGCTGCAGATAGGCACTGGAGATGATTTCGTTCTGGATGGCGATCAGGAAATTCTTGCGTTGGGCGTCCGAAAATCTCGTTTCCTCCTGACCGGGGACCATGGCCTGCAGCTGCTTGGACAGATACTGAGTCTGCTCGATGACCACCATGGTCGACGACTGGAACTTCTTGTCCATCAGGAACGAGCCGGCAAACGATATCACCGTCACCAGCACGAACGGGGCGACCAACAGCCATCGCCGCCGGAGAATAACCGCCAAGACATCCTTGATTTCGATGGTCGTTTCTTTCGCGGAATTGGCCATACTCACCTGCGATCGATTAGGTAGATGAAGGACACCACCGTTCCGGCCACGGCGGCAAAATCGCGCAATTGCGTCCAGCTCAAGAACGAGCTCTTCTTGGCTCCGATAACTATCGTGTCCTCCTGCTTGATCACCACTCGACGGGCCTGACCGTCCCGCTGATATTTTTTCAGGTTTACCTTCGTCACCGATGTCCCGCGGCCGGTTTTGCTGATGATTTGGACCTGCTCGGCATCGGCTCCGGCGGTCATCCCGCCCGCGCCGCCGATGACATCCAGCAGATCGCTCCCATTCTCATACGTCTGCACTCCGGGGGTTCGGACCTCTCCCAAAACGTAAA
>JAAZOE010000319.1 GCA_012797915.1 Candidatus Zixiibacteriota bacterium
ATTTGTCCACCACCGTTGCCATAAAGGTCGCCTCCGCCACCAGCGCGTCCTCCACGAACGTCTTGCCCTGCATCCGGCAGGTGTTGCGGCGGAACGACATCATCTCCAGCTCGAAGCGGAGCTGGTCGCCCGGGGTCACCGGTTTGCGGAACTTGACCCCGTCGATCGACATGAAATAGACCACTTTCGCTTCCGGATTCTCGACCGCGTTCAAAAGCAGCACCCCGCCGGCCTGGGCCATCGCCTCCAGAATCATCACCCCCGGCATGATCGGATGGCCGGGGAAATGCCCTTCGAAAAACGGTTCGTTGATGGTCACGTTCTTGATGGCCACCACCCGCTTCTCCGGCTCCAGATCGAGAATGCGGTCGATCAACAAAAACGGATACCGGTGCGGCATGATTTTCAGGATGCCGTTGATATCCAAAAACGCCTCGGTCTTTTTCGTTTGAAACCGGCTGGCGATCTGTTTCTTCTGGTACAGCGAGCGAAGCTTCTTCACCAGGGCCACGTTGGCCTTGTGCCCGGACCGTCCGGCCAGCACGTGCCCCTTGATCGGCACCCCGATCAGGGTCAAATCGCCGATCAGATCCAGCGCCTTGTGCCGCACCGGCTCGTTGTAAAAGCGCAGCGGCAGATCGTTGATAATTCCCGTCCGCCCGACAAACGCCTCGCCGTTGATTCCCAGCGCCGTGCGAATCCGGTCCACCGCCACCTGCCCTTCCTGAAGGTCATAGATGACCATGGCGTTATCCAGGCTGCCCCCCTTGATCAGCCCCTGGTTCTTCAGCATCTCCACTTCGGACAGGAAGCAAAACGTCCGGGCGGGAGCGAACTCCTCGGCGAACTCCTGCTCCAAATCGACCAGCGAGGTGTACTGCGTCCCCAGCGCGGGATTGGCGAAATCGATCATGAAGGTGATGCGGAACTCATCCGAGGGCAACACGACGATATCCACCCGCCGTTCCGGTTCGGAATAGGACATCGGCGTGTCGATCTCCAGAAAGGATTTGTCCTCGTCGAAATCGACCAGCCCCGCCTCCTGCAGGACCTCCACAAACGGCAGGGCCGAACCATCCCCCACCGGCGGTTCCGGCCCCGACATCTCGATCAGGACGTTGTCGATCCCCAGGCCGGTCAGCGCCGCCAGGGCGTGCTCCACCGTGTACACCTTGGCCTCCCCGATGCCGATCGTCGTCCCCCGCGAGATGTCAATCACGTGGTCGATATCGGCCGGAATCGGCTCCGATTGGGGCAGGTCGATGCGCCGGAACTTGATGCCATGATCGGCCGCCGCCGGTTTGAAGGTGATGGTGCAGGTCTCGCCGGTGTGCAATCCGATGCCGGTGAGGCTGGCGTCCCGTCCGATGGTCCGCTTCTTCGTGTACATAGTTCTCCGCCTTGCGTTTCAAAAAGCCATGATAGGCAAACGGGACGGCCATTTCAAGGAAAAAAACCGGCCGCCGATGCGCGTCGGCGGAGCCGTTTTAACCGGGGAACGGACGCACATCGTCCGGAGTATAAGAGGCAAAGGACTTTAACTGGGGGATAGCCGCCATGAACAGAATTTCTTTCCCCGGCGTCGCTCTTGCCGGTTTGTCGCTTTTCCTCATCGCGCTCGTCGCCGCACCGGCAGGCCCGGCTCAGGCCGAATCGATCGGCGTCGTGAAATCCAAATTATGGCAACCGACCGTCTCACGCCTCGACAAGGCCGCCTGGACCCACCAATCCATTGACCGACGGTCCCGGGGGTACAACCGCGCCGAAAGCTGGTACGGTCCCTCCGGCTGGCGGGCCATCGTTTCGCTCGAGTATGCCTCGCCCTTCGAGAAGGACTATTCCCTGGCCACCTCCGGCTCCGGCGCGGAACTGTCGCTGGTCACGCCGTCGCCGCAGGGATTGGGTCTGCGTTTCAGCCTCGGCTGGTCGGGCGTCGACGTCGATGACGACCATGGTAATGCCGCTCCCTGGCCGCCCGAGATACAGGTCGATTACTGGAAGAAATCGATGGACGCCTACCGCACCTTCCTGTCGCTGCAATACCGGACCCTGCCGCCCCAGAATGTCGCCGGCGCCCCCGAATTCACCATCTATGGCGGCATGGGGTTTGTCATTCACGAGATGGATGCCGAGATGACTCTTTACGATAGCAACACCGACCGGACCTCCCATTATTCCGCCGGCAAGACCACGACCACTCCGGCCCTGACGCTGGGGTGCGCGGGATCGGTGATGTTCACGCCGCGGGTGGGGGTGGAGGCGTCGCTGTCCACCGACATCTTGCTGCACGATGACGACACGATGCTTGACGGTGATCTGTACGGTTTCGATTCCATGTCCGACTATGATGGTTCCTGGGCCTGGCGCCTGGGTTTGATCTTCGCCTTTTAAACCAAAAGGATAAAGATCCTTGTAACCCACCCAAAATCCCCGCCACCGCCGGGGCATGACGGGTGGGTTTTCTTTTTCGGGCTGAAGCCTTTCCCCGCATCCAATGTATCGACCTGTCGGGTTTTCTTCGCCGCCATCACTTGAACCCACCTGCCGTCCCCGCCGCGGCGGATCCCCGCCCGCCGGCAAAACCATCCTTGCCTGTAGGTATCATTTGCTCGTAGATACCGTGTCTTAAGTCAAGGGTATTAGCTCCGGGTTAAAAGGTTTTTGGTGTTTGAGCATGGCCTGAATGATGAGCAGGAGTTTCCTCATACAGGCAGCGATGGCGACCATCTTTGGTTTCCGATTGTGACAAAGGCGTTGATAGCGGGCGGCGATGGCCGGATTGTGTATAATGCCGCAA
>JAAZOE010000320.1 GCA_012797915.1 Candidatus Zixiibacteriota bacterium
AAAAAAATTCACCAGCCAATTACCAATCTCCATCGCCTCAGCACTCATGCCGATGCCAGTGGCATCATCATCAGTTGGCTCAGATCCACTCAATAAAGCCAGGAAACGCCCGGCATTGATTTCGGCGTTATATCGTTCCCGGGTGACCCGGCCCAATTCTTCCCCCAGCATCCGGCGGGATTCCTCGTCTCCCAGCAACAGCTCCAGCTTGCGGCCGAGGAAATCAACGTCGCCGAACGGGATCAGCAGGCCCGAGACGCCGTCCTCGACGATATCCACCGCCCCGCCGGCGCGGGTGGTGATGACTGGCAGATTGTATTTCCCCGCCTCCAGAAGTACGTTGGGGAACCCCTCCATGAGAGAGGTCAACACGAAAACATCCAGATCGGCGTATAAGGCGTCGTTGTTTTCGATCCATCCGGCCAGGATGATCCGATGCCGGTACGTTTCCGGAATCATCGCCGTCAACTCCGCCTGCCGTTTTCCCTCGCCGGCCAGAATAAACCAGGTTTTTTCATCCCCCGACTTCCGCAGGTACTGGACAGCCGCTCTGATAAACAGGTCCTGATTCTTCTCGGCCGACAATCGCCCGGCCGTCCCGACCAACAAGGCCTCCTGCGGGATATGGAACCGGTCGCGGATGAGGTTTTGCCGGGGCAGGACCGTATCGGTCAGAATGCTGTTGGGGATATGAATCAACCGCGCCGGTTCGATCTTCTTTCGCCGCAACTCATCGAACTTTGCCTGCGACACCGCCACCACGCCATCCATGCGGCGAAGGAACCGGATATCGAGCCATTCATACAGCCGCACCCGCAGGCTGTTGCGAGTCCACCCCCGGGAAAAACTGAATGCCGCTGCCTTCGTCCTTCGGCGCAGCTCCAGGGCGAAATAATCGGCCCGGTAATCATGCCCGACCACGACCGTGAAGCCGTGATCGCGGATAATCTTTTCCATCGCTTCCAACGCCGACCGGTCGAACGACCCGTCGATATCGATTCGAAAACAGGGGATATCCAGGTTCTGAAACTTCGTATAGCAGGCGTTGCGCGATGGGTCAAGGCGCGGCGCGAAAGTCGCCACCGCCGATGGCACTTCCATCGTTTCCAGGACCCGCGTCAAATACGTGATCTGCCGTTCCGGCCCGCCGTAAAAATAGGACGACCGGATATGCAGTATTTTCTCCGGACCGGTCAAAACAACCCCGCGATTCTTTCAACGATTCCCGCCGGGGTCCCCGCCCTTTGTACGAACCGATGCGTCGGCAGCGTCACGATCGAGCGGGCGATTGCCTCCGCCCCCGGCAGATTGGCCGCCGATTCCTGACTCAGACGAGGAATTCGGTTCAATGCCGTCGGATACATACCCGACAGCCCCCATCCACGTCGGCTCCCCTGCCGAAGAATCTCCTCTCGTCGGCCGACGTTGGCAACCAAAACCGGGAAGCGAAGCGTCCCGGGATTTCCATCCACCCGCGACCGGGGAAGCGCGACGTTCGCTCTTCCCTGCAACAACTCCATATACCGCCGCGCCACCCGCAATCGGTTTTCGTTCTCCGCTTCGGCCATCCGGAACACCTCGTGCAATAGCCGAATCTTGTACATCGAAGTCTCCGCCGTGGGAAACTCCGGATCGAATCGGCTGACTCCCAAAGTGATTCCCGGCAGACGCGAAAGAATATTGAACCAGAACGGATGCGTCGCCGGGTTATATGCCAGCGCCATCAGCCATTCTTTTCCTGTCGATTCCGCCCCAGGCAACTCGGCTTCGGAAAGAGCGGTGATTTTCTCCCCCAGGAAATCGTTGTTGGTCGCCAGCAGACCGCCGCCGACCAAGGACAAATTCTTCCCCCGCCCGAACGAGAAAAATCCGATGTTGCCGCCCAAACCAAGAAACCGCCCTTTGGCCTTGATTCCATATCCTTGGGCGGCATCATCGACAATCAGCGTTTCCGATCCGACGATTCCCCTGATTGCGTCGATATCAACCGCGATCCCAAACAAGTGGCAAACCACCACGGCTTTAATGTTCGGGTGCTGGTGAATGGTTTTGCGAAGCGCATCGAGGTCGTATCCCAAATCGGCCGGATCGCTGTCGCACAGCACCGGCATCATACCGGCCTTGATCACCGCCGCCGCGACGGTATAGCAAGTGTACCCCGGCAGAACGACTTTCGATCCGGGCGCCAGCGCCGCTTTCAAGATCAGGTATAACGCCGTCCGCCCGGAATTGACCGGAAACAGGTATCGGGCGCCGAGGTATTCGGCCACCTCCTTCAGGCATTCATCCGAAGTCAGCTTTGAACGCCTCGCGGCCATGACCGCCCGTGGGGGAAGGTCCGAGGCCACCGGCGGGTATTTCTTGAACGTGATAGCCATCAGGCAAAGTACCTCGCCAGATGCGGCCCGACCAGCTTGGTCACTCCCAGCGGGAGGTGTTTCCAGACGGCGATGGCCAGCTTGAATTTGGTGTTTTCCGGCTTGAGGTTCGGAATCTTGCCCGGATCGGCCGCCAGATAATCGACGAATATCGGTACCTCCACTGGTCCCCAGTTCGACTTGTAGTCATGTCCGCCCGAACCGGGTTCCGATCGGCCGAAGTCGATCGTATGGATTGGCCCCAGCGCCGATTGCCGGATCAACTCCCAGGTAAGATGGTAATTCGCCAAAAGGTGTTTGTATCGATCGGGATAACATCCCCAAGTCATGGTGGCCCGATCCTTAAACTGCATCACCAGCTTCCCGCCGACCGGACGGCCGTCCTTGTAGGCGATCATCATCCGGGCATGGCCGCCCAGATGGGCGAGCACCGACTCGAAAAACCGCCGCGGCATGACCGGCGTGCCGTGCTCCTTCATGGCCATGGCAAACAGATGGTAAAAGTCATCCAGACGGTCGTTTCCGAGATACGGGGTGAGGTTCTGTTCGGCGGCGCGGCGAAGACGAGTCCGCAGCTGTTTGCGGAGCGATTTGAAGATTTCGTCGGCGGGGCGATTGATATCCAGTCGATAGGTGATCCGGTTTTCCCGCGTTTTGTCGGCGATCGGACCAAGACCGGTGCCGGTGTGCCGCAGTTCCATATAGTCGGCTCCGATCCGCTTCAAGAGCTCCCGGCAACCGATGGCAATCTCCCGTCGCACCGCTTCATCACGCCCCAGAATGCCGCCGTAATTGAGAAACGGCATCGAGATGAGCGCCTTTCCGGTCAGCGGCTGGTCGAACACGATGAGCGGCACGCCGCCGTCGATCTCGCCGGCGGTGCGATGCAGGAGCAGCAGCGACTGCAGACCGAACGTCCTGGCGAAAATCGGTCCCCAGGCATGATGGTGGCAGATATCGGCGGCAGGATCGGTCTCGAGGTAGGCCAGCCAAGGCTCGCCTCCCTCCGCCAGCGCAAGAACCTCAAGCGACTCCCCCAGCTGGGAAGTCAGCATGCTTTTCACATCGGTCCTCACTCGTCCCACCGCCGGGTATAGAGCCGGGCGAATACACCCTCCAAGACTCGCTTCCTCATTGTCTTTCGAGATACAGCCTCGGCTTGCCCTGCCAGGTTCTTAATCGTCACCACTTCCGGCCGATGATCCCGGAAGAACCGCTCGAGTTGCCCCAAGTCATCATCTCCAGCCAAATGGGGATGGAGGCAAATGGTGTATATCCCACCGAGCCGGTTCAGCATTTTCATCCGCGTCGGCGCCGACCAGAGGATGACCGGTGCCTGAAGCAGACCCGCGGTCATTGTCGGGTACAGCGACCAACCGTCGGAGAAGGCCTTGAAACCGCTTTCGGCCAAGGCCCGAAGGGTATTGTGGTCGTAGGCGTGCCAGGGAGCAATAAACGTAATCGGCTCGAAGCCTGAATCGGTGAGGAGCTTTTTCCCCTGCCCGATGTCGGCTGCCTGGTTCTCGTAGGGACGCCCCGCAAATTCGGATGCCCGATTAAGTCCCAAGAGCCCCCCATCCTCGGTATGTTTAAGATGGCGATACCCGTGCATGGCGATTTCCCAGCCGCGTTTCTCCAGAGCCTTCAACCGTCCCGTAAAGTCACTGTCACCGGATGGATTGAACCGAATCGAATCATCTCGGTTGTCCGGAATCACTCCCAGCACGGCCGGAATATGGTATTGGACAAAGAGTTCGGCCAGACGGCTGAATTTCCCGGCGTCCTGGAACGGAGATATATCGTCCCATCTGAATATAAACGTGGCTTTCATCATCCCTGCGTCTGAAACCGACGGCCTCCCTGCGGCCGCAATATGTTAGATTATAACCTTTTATGGATATTTCGGTCAAGTCCGATGATAGTTGACCGGGATATGAAAATCTCTCTACTATTGTCGGGCATTTCCAGAAGGCCTCATCCATTCAATTTCGATACTATACGGTTTGACCGTCTCGAATTTCAGGGCAGATTTTAATACTCTGGACCGGGAGCCGGTCGATTTCGATGCTTAAAGCGGATGGCCAGGCTGGAAAGACGGCCGGACTATTGCCGGGGGGATCCGGTGGTAGCCGATACGGATCACTTGGTCGCGACCCTTCCCGATTGCTCCAATCCCATCGGCGTGTTAATACCCCCCCTGAATCGGTGGCGGCGGGTTTTGAGAGAGTGTAAGTATTTTTGTGTAAGCGGCCATGATGTATATTGCTTTGAAGGAGAATACTCATGGTTGACAAGCGCACTGAGGCGGACAAGCTCATCGATGAGCTGATCGCGGGCAAAACATCCGAGGAGATAGTGGGCGA
>JAAZOE010000321.1 GCA_012797915.1 Candidatus Zixiibacteriota bacterium
GAGATGCATCACGACCGCATGCACATCTATCGATCACGCACCACATATGCCCCGAAATCAATATGGTGCCGCGTCGGTCGGCGTTCCGATCCGCCTGTGGCGGAGAGAAACCCGACAACATCCTAAATCAACACCGAGTTGGTGGTAAAGGACAATCCGGCGCCATTTATATGAGGACTATTCGCCGCTCCAGCCCGCGAATCGCATGCAGGCCGGGCGCAAATTCCAACGATTGGGGGCTTCGACCCTCCGGGTCGGGATTCTATGGCATCCTGCCGAATCCGCAATCCACACGACTTTCCACCGTTCGCACCGGGCTCCTCCCCCCGCGCCCATTGGGACAAGGGTTGGGGGTGAGAGAAACAGAATGACGCACACATCAAAAAGTAGCAAATCGAACCCATTTTTGCCTAACCGCAAGGAGAACAACCCAATACATCGAAACCGTACCTGGGATACCCCACCCTTCAGGGTGGGTCCCCGCGACAATATCAACGGGGCCTTGCCGCATGCGATGGAGAGAAGTAGTTGGTCGGTGTTCCGATCCGCCTGTGCCGGATGCGGCATGCCGGGCGGTTTCAAATGGAATAGTCTTGGGAACTCAAGAAATAGCAAATCGAACCCATTTCCCGGCAACCACAACAGGCCCATACGCCTACAACGAATTTCCTTCGCTGGTGACAGACAATTCATTGGACACTCCTCGGCAATTTTGCTTTTTTGCAGTATGATCGAGAATAATCACCCCCAGGGATATTATACCGAAGCATTGGCGGCGGAACGGTTGAAAAAGTGTTATGATATCGCCCCGCCGAAGGTCCAAGCCTACCTTCAAGGCGAAATCGATTTCGTCCGGTCACAGGTTTCGCCAACAGATATCGCGCTCGAACTCGGGTGCGGGTATGGCCGGGTGCTGCGGGAGGTGGCGCCACACGTCCGTCAAATCTGTGGCATCGACACATCCCCGGCCAGTCTGCATCTGGCGCGGGAGTACATGGGGGGTGGTCTCCCCTGCCATTTGGCCGCGATGGATGCGGTCAACCTCGGTTTTGCCGATGGGACGTTTGATGTTGTCTTATGCATTCAGAACGGCATCTCGGCTTTTCATGTCGATCAACGGAAGCTCATCGCCGAAGCCCTACGGGTGACCCGCAAGGGTGGGATGGTGCTGTTTTCGAGTTATGCGGAGGCGTTCTGGGACGATCGGCTTGACTGGTTTCGCCTGCAGACCGCGCACGGGTTGATCGGCGAGATCGATGAAGCGGCGACGGGAGGCGGCCGTATCGTCTGCAAGGATGGGTTCACGGCCACGACGGTCACCCCGGATGATTTCCATCGGTTGGCGGCGTCGGTTGGCGTCGCGGCCGAGATTATCGAGCTGCAATCGGGCGCGTTGTTTTGTGAAATGAAACGGTAGGATTCTATCCCACCATGCATGGTGGGGTACCCGATGATCACACCTTCACGTGCAGCCACTGGCCGCGGCGGTAGTACCAGTAATAGAGGAGGGAGGCAACGACCAGCGCTCCCGACAGCGACCACCAGACAGCGGTCTGGGACAGTCCCAGCAGGCGCGTGGTGATATAGACGGCGGGGATTTCAAATATCCAGGAATGGATGATGTTCAGCACCATGGTCGGGCGGTTTTCGCCGACGCCGGTGTAGACATTTTCGATCATCAGGTACAAACCCAGAAAGGGCATACTGGCGGCCAGGATCCGCAGGATTGTTTCCCCATAGGCGACAATGTCCGGTTCCTGGAAAAAGAGCCCGGTTATCTGGCGGGCGAACACGAAGGAAACCGCGGCCATGACGGTCATGATCTCGATGCCCAGCAGGATCGCCTGGTTGGCGGTCCGGCGGGTGCGTTCCCGCTTGCCGGCGCCGAGGTTGTGGCCGATCAGGGCCGACAGGCCCAGCCCGATGCCGACGAGCAGGGTGGCGCCGAGGTTGGTGACCCGGATGCCGACGCCATAGGCGGCCACGACGTTGACGCCGAAGATGGTGATCATCGGCATGACCACCAGCCGCCCCACCGAGAACGACAGCGTGCCGACGGCCGAGGGGATGCCGATCTTGACCATCATCCACATCCGCGACCACTGGATCGGACGTCTCCCCTTCCAATGCAACCGGACGTTGGCCCGGCCGGTATAGAACATGATCATCCCGATGGCGAAGGCGAGTACATAGGAGGCGAACACGGCCCACCCCGCGCCGGCGATCCCCATCTTGGGGAAGATCCACCAGCCGAAGATGAGGATGGGGTCGAGGATCATGTTGAAGACGTTGAAGGCGATCATGATGACCATCGCCTTGATCGGGTTGGCCACGCCGCGCAGGGCGGTGAAGATGGTGTAGGTGGCGAAATTGAATCCCAGGCCGAGGAAGACGATCCGCCCGAAGGTGATGCCCATGTCGAGGACGTTCCCCTCGGCCCCCAGAAGCCGCAAAAGCAGGGGCGTAAGGGCATACCCGATGGCCCCGAAGCAGACGGCCGCGATCCATTTGAGGATGATCGCCTCTTTGATCGCCGCCTCGGCCTCGGCACGGTCCTTCTCGCCGTACCGCCGGGAGATGATCGCCACCGAACCGGCCCCGACGGCGGAATTGGCCGAATAGATGACCCAGAAGACCGGCCCCAAGATGGTGATGGCCGCCACCGGTTCCGGTCCCAGGCGGGACAGCCAGAAGGCGTTGACCAGTTCATAGATGTTTCCAAGGGAGAACCCGATCATTGAGGGCAGGCCCATATGCAGGATCGACCGGATGATCGACCCTTCGGTATGGTCTTTGGCTTGAGGGGTAACGGTGTCGACCGTCCCGCTGTCAGTCTGATGGTCCATGGGTCACTCGATCACGCGCGGAATAACCAGCGGGCCATAGGGCAGAAAGGCGACCGACGCCGATCCCCCGGCTCGGGCAACCGCTTCCTTCAACGCCGTTTCAACCGACGGGGCATACCCGAGGTGACATCGCCGGGCAGTCGCCTCGTCCAGAGACGAGACGAGGATGACGTGGCACCGGGCGCGAATCTGGCAGAGCTTTTGAACCTGCCAGCTGTCGTCGGTCCGTACGGCTTCATTCGCCAAACGGGCCGTCAAAGTTTCAAAAGAATCGGCGGAAGAGAGCATTTTTTCGAAGGCGCTGCCGGCTGGCACACCCTTGGCGCATTCCGAGGTGACGATGATCGTCCCCCCGGGGGCGATCAACTGGAGGCCAAGCGACATCGCCTTGACGGTCTGATAAAGATTCTGATCGAGAGGGTAACCGGCATTGGAGACGACGACGATCGGGAATCGACGCCCTACCTCGACCTCGCACCATTTCCGCGCCTGGGCGACGCCGGCGCGATGAGCTTCGATATAGCCGCCGGCGAACACGGCGGCCGGTTTCTGGTGTTCGTCCAGGATCAGATTGATCATGAAGTCGGGCGGCGCCAGCGCCGCCGCCTCGCGGATCAAGGCGGTGCTGTGATTGTTTTCGATGTCGCCATAGGCCGATGTCGGATGGGCGATCGCTTCGTACGAATGCAGGCGAAGGATGGTATCGATGCCGCAGAGGGCCGGGGCGATTCCCTTGGGGCCGCCGGTATACCCGGTGAAGAAATGCGGCTCGATATGGCCGATGACGATTCGTTTGTCGGCTTCGACGTAGGCGCGATTCATCGTCACCGGCGTACCATCGGATAAGGCGCCGACGGTGATGAGGTCGCTTGCCCGGCTGTCGTGGCCGATGATATTCAGCCGGGAACAGAGGCTTTGGCAGAAGATCTCGGCCAGCTCGCTTTCGGTATGGGGAACGTGGCTGCCCGATCCGGTGACGACGGTTATCTTCAGGGGGATGTCCTGCACGTGGTTCAGGAGAGCGTGGAGGACGAACCGCATCGGGACATACGGCCGGGTGCCGTCGCTGGTGACGATGCAGGCCGTGTCGCCGGGGCGGACTATTTCCTTGAGCGGTCGGGCGCCGATCGGGTGTTGCAGCGCATGGTGAAGGTCATCGACGGTGATCGACGGCAGGGTGAGTTGCGTTTTGCCGATGACCGCGAAGGGGGCGTTCAGTTGCGACAGGTCAACGTCGAGACCGTCGCGCCCATAGAGCATGTTGACCTTCAGCGACATGCGAACAAATATACGGAATTTGCCGCTCGGCGGTAGCAAAAAACGGCCGGTCGATAAACCGCCTGTCACAAGGAGATGCGTATTGGAAACCGGAAGTGACTAATGATGCGATTGGGGCCGGAGAGTGTAAGTATTTTTGTGTAAGCGGCCATGATGTATATTGCTTTGAAGGAGAATACTCATGGTTGACAAGCGCACTGAGGCGGACAAGCTCATCGATGAGCTGATCGCGGGCAAAACATCCGAGGAGATAGTGGGCGA
>JAAZOE010000322.1 GCA_012797915.1 Candidatus Zixiibacteriota bacterium
CTGTCCGACGAATCGGGGAAGTCGACCCGCATGCTCGGCACCATGAAGGACATTTCCGAGCGGAAGCAGGCCGAGGCGTCGCTCCGGGATCGGGAGCGATTGCTGAAAGCGACCCTGGAATCGACGGTCGACGGGATTCTGGTCGCCGATCGAACCGGAATTCCCACGCATTGGAATGCGCGGTTCGTTGACTTGTGGCGGATCCCCGAGGAGGTTTTGATAGCCGGAGATTCGGAGAGGCTGTTGACCACGATTCTCGGTCAGTTGAAATCTCCGGAGGAATTTCGGACCCGGGCTTTTGCGCTGTATGACAGCCCAGATGAGTCAAACAACCTGATCGAATTCCTTGACGGCCGAGCGTTTGAGGTATATTCCTTGCCGCTGGTCAAGGACGGATTGGCTTCCGGTCGAGTGTGGAGTATCCGCGACGTTACGCCTCGGTTGAGGGCCGAAGAGGCCAGACAACAACTTCAGGAAAAGCTGGAGCGGGCGGAACGATATGAGTCATTGGGGCTCCTGGCCGGGGGCGTCGCCCACGACCTGAACAATATGCTGGGGCCGATCGGCGGATACGCCGAGATGATTGCGCGGGAACTGCCGCCGGAATCGAAGATCGCCGCCCGGGTCAACAAAATCATCAAGTCCTCGGAAGACGCCGCGTCCGTGATCCAGGACCTGTTGACTCTGGCGCGGCGGGGCCGCTATGAATTTAAAACAATCGATCTGAACGGCGTTGTTGATCGGTATCTGGAATCGGCCGCTTTTGAGAAAATCCGGGAACGATTCCCGGTGGTGGAACTGCGGCGGGACCTTCACCCGGACGGCGGATATATCGTCGGGTCCGAGTCCCATTTGTTGAAAGTCATCATGAATCTGATCGTAAATGCCTTCGAAGCGATGCCTCCGGAAGGGGGGGCGATTACGGTCCGCACGGAAATCGCCCGACTCGGACGGTTGTTCAGCGGATTCGGGCCGGTTCCCGAAGGGGATTATGCCATTCTGCGCATCAGAGATACCGGCTCGGGCATCGCCGAAGAAGACCTGGCGAAGATCTTCGAGCCGTATTTTTCGAAGAAACATCTCGGGCAAAGCGGCAGCGGTCTGGGATTGGCGGTGGTGTACGGGATCATCAAGGATCACCACGGGTATTACGACGTCTTCTCGGAACCGGGGATGGGGACGGAATTCGTCCTGTACTTTCCATTATCGGAAGCGACGGTATGTGCGGACGAGGCGGCGGCGCCCATCGGGCAGACCGGAAACGAAACCGTTCTGGTGGTCGATGATTCGGCGGAACAGCGGGAACTGGTGCGGGAAATCGCCGCCGGTCTGGGCTATACGGTCCATACCGTTGAAAACGGCCACGAGGCGGCCGCATTCGTGGCCCGGCAACCGGTCGATATCCTGGTGCTGGATATGATCATGGAACCGGGGTTCGATGGGCTGGACACCTACCGCGAAATCGTCAAGATTCGTCCGGGGCAGAAAGCGATCGTGGTCAGCGGATATTCCGAGACGGAGCGGGTCCGGGAGATGATGCGGCTGGGATCAGGAAGTTTTCTCAGGAAACCGTACCGGGTGGATGATTTGGCCCGGGCGATTCGAAAGGAACTGGATCGAAAACAGCCGGTCGCCTGACCATCGTTTCTCCGGCGGCCGTCCGGCAGCCGGAGTACTCCAACCATCCTGCGAATATAGCCAGAGAGGCCCGCTGCGGGCCTCTCTGTGGTAACTCGTGCGGCAGACGACGCCCCTTACCGGCGGCGGGATTATCCGTTTGCCCGGCGGTGTTCAAACCGTCGGCCGATGAAAAAGAAGGCGATGGTCACGATCACGATCATGATCGTCATCGCGCCGAAATAGAGTCCCGGCGTCGTCTGCGTATAGATGCGCGCAAACAGCGCCGCCAGCAGATTGCCCAGGAACACGACGAAGAGCCAGATGCCGGTAATCATGGACTTCATCCGGTCGGGTGCTTCTTCGAACGCCAGCTGCAGGCCGACCACGGAGATGCACAGTTCGGCCATGGTCATCAGGATGTAGGCGCCGACTTCCCACAGAATGGAAACCTTGGTGGTTGCCCCGATGAAGCCGGCCACCGACATCAAGGCCATGCAGGTAATCACCAGAATAAAGCCGATGAGCATCTTGCGCGGGGAAGACAGCCGATGCTTCTCATCCCGGTCGGTTCGCGACCAGATCCAGGCAAACAGCGGCGTGAACAAGACAATCAACACCGGGTTCAGGCTCTGAATGGCATCGGGCGGAACCCGCCATGACCAGGAGAACACGTTGACATCCAGATTCAAGTAGTCGCGGGCGAACAACGTCCAGGTGGAGTAGGACTGGTCAAACACCGACCAGAAGAACACGACCATGATGAACAGGCCGGACAGCCGGAACAGCACCCGTCGCTCTTCCTGCTTTTCCTCGGGCGACCGCACCACCGCCTGCGCCTTCCGGACGTCTTCCGTGGGGTAGTGTTTCTTGCCCAAAAAGAAAATCGTCAGGGCGACGGCCATGAGCAGCGTCGGGGCCATGAAGGCGACCCGGTAGCCGTAATGATCACGGATA
>JAAZOE010000323.1 GCA_012797915.1 Candidatus Zixiibacteriota bacterium
CGACCGCGCCGATCCACAACCCCCCGGCGTACAGCGGCGACCGGACGTCCTCACCGCTCCGAATCTTGCTGGTGTCGCCGGCATAGGTGAAATAGGTCCCGTAGTCGTTGCCGAACAGTCCCCCCAGGTCCCGCGCAAAGTTGGCCCGGTTGGTCACAAACATCAGGATGCGGTTGGCATCGATGTACTGTTTGTTGTCGATCGACAGGGCCGTTCCGCTCGTCGTCCCCTTGGGCGGCGCCGCCGTCAATGGCAGCGCACAGAGGAGAACAAGCAACAGACTGAAGAGTTTTATTCTCATGTTCCTCATCCTCATCTTTCCTAGAATGACATCCGCACGCCCAGGAATATGATCCGCGGGATGGCGTAGTTTTTGGGGTTGTTTTGCGCCAGGCTGTACCGGTAGGCGAATTCCTCGCCCTGCAGGTTGCCGGAGGCCAACTCCGTCTGATCCGCGGCCCGCACCTGGCCTTCCTCGGATTCCAGATACCCGGAGGTGTTGCTCTTGCCGGTCCCCTCGTACACCGCCGTGGAATTCTCCGTGTTGAGCACGTTCCGAATCCACAGGTACGGCGTCACCTGGTACCCGGCGTAGTTGAAGGTCCGCTCCAGCTTCAAATCCATCTGGAACGTCCAGGGCAGGTTGGCCGAGTTGATCGGTCCGACCGGCAGCTGCTGCACCGAAGCGTTGGGGCTGACGCCGTCATACACCACCATCGGCGTATACGGCGTACCGCTGGCCGCCTGGAAGATCACGTCCAGACCGAAGTTCTCCAGCGGATGCCAGTCCCCCAGCATCGGGCCCTCGCCCCTGACCGTGCGCAGGTCGAAGATGCCGATGATGCTGTGGCGCTGGTCGTAATCCAGCGGGGAGGTGAATTTCGGCACCCCCTGCGGGTTCTTCCAGCCGACGTTGAAACCTGACTGCGCATACGACCCGGTCCCGCTGGCATAGCTGAGCGAGTACTTCAAGTCGATGGTGATGTTGCGGGTCCGGCGCATGTTCAGGTTGAAATCGAACCCCTTGATCGTGCCGAAGTCGGAGTTGCCGTAGTAGGTGTACTGCTGCGGATCGACGTTGAACATGGTCGTCACCTGGGTCAGGTCGGACACGTCCTTGTAATAGGCTGCCGCCTCAAAGGCGGTGTTGGCCCCCAGCTGATGGGTCAGGCCGAATTCGTACTGGGTCGTCTTCTCCGGCTCGAGGTTGGGGCTGGGGAAGGGATAGTACGATCCGGCGGTGATCCGCTCGGCCATGAAATCGTACCCGATATACAGATTCAGCAGGTCCGGCCGCTGATAGAACTTGCCGTAATTCATGTATAACTGCGTCCGGTCGCTGACCGGGAAGGCGATGCCCAGCCGCGGCGACACGCGGGTGAACTTCTTGCTGTCTTCCAGATCGCTCCGATCGAGATCGCTGTTGCCGACGTGCGCCGGATCGAACGGATCGTGCAGGTCGCGCAGCCGCAGCGACTTATAATCGAAATAGTCGAACCGCAGACCGGCGTTGATGATCAGGCCGCGCCAATCCAGACGATTCTGAAGGTAAATACCGAGGTTGATCGGATGCTTGGTGTCGTTCAGGAAGGATTCATCATCGGATTCCTCGCCGTCGGCGTCAAACCCGTACCGGTTCAGCCGTTCGGTCACGAACCCGGCCGACTGATCCTGGGTGGCGTTCAGGTTCTCGAAATAGCGGACCGTATGCCGCTGGAAATCGAACCCGAACTTGAGGGTGTTGAACTGGCCGATCTGCCGGGTGATGTCCCCCTTGGCCCCGATATAGGCCGATTTCCGGTGCAGATAACCGGCCCAATACGACTCCATGAAGGTCACGAAGGTGTCTTCCGCCGTGGTGTCGAAAAACAGGTAACTGCTGGCGAAAATGCTGTCCCCTTCGCGGAACAGGTTATGCACGTCGTACTCGGGATTGGCCAGAATGACCGAATCCTTGTTTCCCAAACTGTCGGTCGACACCAGATACCGGTCATAGGCGTCGTAATTGTCGAAAATCTTGCCGTCGCCCCGCTTCCGCTCGGTCACGAAATACGACGCGCTGAGGTTGTAAATCGTCTTCGGGTCGAGCGTATGGGTGATCTTGGCGTTCAACCCGAGGTTTTTGTCCTCGTACCGCGGCGAATGCCCGATCTGGTCGGGGAAGGCCGGGTTCAGATAGTAGTGGCGGTATTCCTGCCACTTCTCGATGGAACCGTTGCCGGACAGCGACAGCCGCATGTTCTTGGTGACGTCGAAATCCAGCTTGCCCTGGTACGACCAGCCGCTGGTCGAATTGTTGGGCATCCGCTGGGGGTCCTCGAACAGGTCCGCCAGACCGTACTCCTCGTAGATATCCTTGGTCCTGATCGACGGGGCCCGGTCGCGGCTGAATCGCCGCTCGCCGGAAACGAAGAAGAAGGCGTTCTCCAGCCCCGGCACCGGCCCGCTGAAGTCGCCGGAATACCAGTTCTGGTCGTAGCTGTCGTAGCCGAACGGCGTGGCCGCGTTGTCGCTGATCAAATCGAGGTTGCCGTGGTATTTGTTGGTCCCCGAGTTGGTGGTCACGTTGACGATACCGGAGGCCACGTGCCCGTACTCCGCCGAGAACGCGCCCGAGGTGACCGAAATCTCCTTGATGGCGTTGTTGTTGATGTTGGTCGTGGATATGCCCGACAACGGATCCTGCTGCGAGAATCCGTCGACATAATAGGCCACTTCCGAGGGCCGCCCGCCGCGCAGGTTGATCTCCGCGCCGGTGGAGCCCACCGCTTCGCGGTCGCCGCGCTGCCGGGTATCCACGTTGGAGTTCATGCGGACCACGCTGTTCTGAATGCCAACCACCTGCTCGATGCCGCGGGTCGGCATGGCCAGCAGCTTGTCCCGCTCCACGATGTTGACCATCGTGGTTTTGTCCTTGTTGACCAGGGGACGCTCCGCCCGGACCGTGATGACCTTGCCGGTCTCGGTGACTTCCGACACCAGCTCCTGGTCGCGGAAGGTGGCTAGGTCGACGGAGACGTGGACATTCTCCACCTCGACCTTGCCGTACCCGATCGAGCTGAAGGCCAGAGTATACGTCCCGACGGGAACGTTCAAAATGGTGTATTTGCCGTCCACGCCGGTCTTTGCACCCATCGTCGTGCCCACGATGCTGACCGAGACGCCGACGAGCGGCTCTTTGGTGCCGGCGTCGGTCACCGTACCGGTGACTCTCCCGACCGCCGCCCCGAACGCCGATCCCGCCAGCAGGCATACGACGACACATGCCGCCAGTAACAGTTTCGGTTTCATGCTTTTGCTCTCCTCCTTTGTCGTGATATGAAATGCACGTGTGCGTGTGATATCCTGCTGTCGCCAATGACCGCCATGCGCCCCCTACTCCGTTGTGCCGCCATTGGACATAACTCCCTTTATGTCTCCTCAGGCCCGCGGGACATCCATCCCGCCGCGGCCGCCGCAATCGGCGGCCCGCCACCTATATGGTCAGTCCGAGGTCGTTATCTGTCAACAAAAACCATGGGAGGCCGGTAAATAATCAATGGCCGTCTCACCGGCCCGCGGCGGTTCGGGAGTCCCGGAAGTGAGGTCGAACAGGTCATCCGTCCCATGGTCTCCAAGGTTGTCGCCGTTCCTCTGGCGCCCTTGCCGGCGTCGCCGGAAAGGTCGGACAATCATCTCTCTTTCTCTGATTCTATCGGCGGGATACCCCCTTGGTATTACCATCCGGACCGATTTTTTTCGGCCCGTTCGCATTCCATCCGCCGAACCGCGCCGGGGCGATGGAGAATCAATGTCGGCCGGACCCGCCCGGGTCCGGCCGACCATGAGGTATGATTAATGGGCAGCGGATATCCGCGGAGGCCCGGTCCGCTCGGCGACGCCGCTCGGATTCAGATACGCGATGGCCGATTGCAGCAGCCCGACGGCGTAGGCGGTGTTGTGGACCCCCAGCGAATGATCATTTTTGACAAACAGGTAGTTGTACAACGCCCCGCTGGAATCGGCGTTGGTCACGTTCAAGCCATCGGTCGGCTCCAGTACCATCTCCCCGCCTTCATCGACCCAGCTCAGGAGCCCGGCATTGGTCAGGAGCGTTTCCAGATCGGCCAACAGCCCGGCGACTTCGGTCTGGCTTCCCTCATAATCGAAATCCTCGACCTCGCCGTCGTGACAGAGCGCGGTATTGCATCCCAGCGTGTTTTCGAATTCGGCCTCCTCGTTGGCCATGTAAAACGCATGGCCGCCGGTGCCGTAGGCCGAACCGGCCATGTGACAATCCAGGCAACCGTCCGGGGTTACATTGGTATGCGCCGAATGGTCGTACTCGTACCCGTCATACTCATAGGCGTTGACCCCCAGGAGCATGTCGCTCTGCGGACTGCCGTGCGGCCCCCAATGCGTCGTCAGGCTGACGTTGTTGGAAACATAGGTGGAGGCGTTGCGGCGGCTCTGATGACAGGCGGCGCAGAGATTGGCGTCTCCCTTGTCGAAGGTCGTCCCGTTGGCCAACGTGACGGCGTTCTCGACCCGCAGGCCCAGCGTGCCGGTGGTATGCGGCTGGTGGCAGGTGAAACAGCCGATGCGGGTGAACTGGTCCCCCACGGCCGGTACCCCGGTCATCCGGGCCACGAATCCTTCGTTGGTATGGCACCGTTCGCAGGTCGTGCTGCCGCCGCCCAGGCGGTTCTCGTTGTAGGTCTCCCCGGTCCCGTGGGCCGATTGGTCGTACTGCTGCCGCGCGGCCAGCAACTTCCCGCCCAGCGTGCCGGGGTCGTCGCTGTGACAGGTGAAACAGGAGGCCGCCTCGCCGGCATCGGCCGGATGCACCTGAGAGGCGTTGGAGGCCGCCCAGGCCTTCGTATTTTCCGGCAGGGCCGGATTATGACAGCCCGCTTTCAAACAAGTGTATTCAACCGTCAAATACGGGTTGGCGACCTCGCCGCCGTCGGCAATCATCGAGGCCGTCGGATCAGGATTGATGACCATCAGGTGAGAATGAACATCCCCCTCATACGTTCCGGAGGCGTACGCCGACCAGGCCGCCTTGGCCATGTGGCATTCGATGCAGGTGACGCCGTCATCGTAATGCGGTAATGCCGAGCGGGCGTAACTCTGGACCTCGTCCAGATGGCAGTTTTCGCACCGATTGACCAGCCCCCGCGCCCGATCCGGATTGCCGGGATGGAGGCTGACATGCGGATCATGGCAATCGACACATTCCAGCGTCAGGTGCTTGCCGGCGAATAACTCGTTGTACTGCTGATGATCCTTGATGAATCCGTTCGCCGCCTGGATGGTCGAAACCTCCCCCTTGATATGGCACCGTCCGCACAGCGCCGACGACCGGTCGACGGTTAACGCCGCCTTGTAGGGATCTGCGACATGATCGCCGCCGGGACCGTGGCAGGCTTCGCATTGAACGCCGTCGAAACGCCAGTGTCCGGCGATATTCTCCTTTCCTTCCTGATTTCCCTCGGCGATATATCCGGTCGTGTGACACTGCGCGCAGGCATACTCCTCGACCCCCGGCGTGGCGCCGTCATAATCGTCAATCGTCTCCGTCGCCATGGTGAACAGCCGGTCGGGGCCGTAATAGATGCCGCCGGTGGCGGCCTCGGTGAAATTGGCTTTCCACCAGAACCCGCCGATGACCCGGTCGATATCTCCCCAAGCCAGGTCGGCCGGTTTTTGCAGCGGCGTCACATAATCGGGGAAATGCCCCGCCTGCTGGACCGAATCGGCCGTGGCCAGCATCGATGGATGGCCGGTCTTGACGAAATCGGCGTAGATGTCGGCATGACAGGCCTGACAGGCCGAACTGCCGACATAGGCAGCCTGGCCGGCGGGGACGATGGAGATGATCTCGTTGGTCACCTTCCGTTCGCATCCCGCCGCCGTCAAGAGCGCCAGCGCGACGACCGCCGACAGCCACAGTATGTGCGCGTATTTCATGGCCGCACCTCTCTTTATAGCCTAAAACCCTTTGTTATATTCACGGTCACAATGTTGCCGGTGTAGTACCGGTCGTTGACCAGGAAATCATCGTAGTTAACCGCCCGGTAGGTCGCGTCGAGCGTCAGGTCGGGGCGAAGATCGTATTCCGCCCCGATCGACAGCCCGAATTTCTCCACATCGCGATCGCGCCGGCTCCGGTAGTAGGTCCCCCCGAGGTTCCCGCGGATATGCCGCCAGGACATCGTCCGGAGGGATCCGGTGATGACATGATCGGAAAATTCGTAATTGTCCGGCGCGACTGCCGCCCGGTTTTCGAACGTCCCGAGATAATAGGAGTACGTCACCATGGCCGTTCCGTACCGCAGCCGGTCGACGGTGACGGCGGCGGTGACGGCGGTGTACTCGACCCGGGTGTCGAGATCGTCGTTGGTCCGCACCCGCCCCTGATACTGCAGCGACAGATCGCCGTGCAGCGTATCCTGGAACCGGACGCCGAATTGATACCGGGTGACATCCTCGTCCCCCAGCAGGGTGGCGCCGGTTTTGACTTCCTTCAACCGCGTCGACCATCGTCCCCGCAACGATATCCGCGGATCGGGTTTCACCCACCCGGCGGCCATCAGGATATTGGCCACCGTCCGATCGATCAGATCGTCGGCGATCCGGTTTTCATACCCGACCCGGACCCCGCCCCAGCGGGGCCAGCTCCGGGCAGCCGCGAGGGTGGTGACAACATTGTCGGTTTCGGCGTAACCGACGCTGTGTTTGTTCCGGGCGAACAGGAAACGGCCGTCCAGCGACCATCCCAACGGCAGCATCGCCCGGACTCCCCCCCATCCGGTACGAGTAACCAACTCCGTTTCCGTCCAGTCATGCCGGTTCCGGCGATAGTGGTATCCTCCGGAGATCGTCACCCGGTGGTACCGGGGAATCGGCAGGAAGGCCGTCACCGAAAACTGCCGCGCGTCGCGGTCGCCGTCGGTATACAGCTCATCGCTGAAATTGAAGGTGCGGTATTCCAGACGAAGCGTCCCGCCGGCCAGAAACGTCTGGGCCCCGATCGAGATCGACGATTGGGTATAATCAGTGCCGACGACCGTGGTATCGCCCCGGAATTCGTACGGCAGGACCCAACCGCCGTGCTTCCTGGCCAGGTCGAACCCGCCGAAGAAGTGGAAATACTTCAGCGGCATGCATTCGAACTGCCCTCCGGCGACGCTCCGGCGGGTGAATGTCCCGCCGTCGAAACTATAGGTGCGCCGATATTGATTGTGGTACAGCGACACCCCGAACCGGCCCGGTTTGGAAATCCCGGCGCGGAGATGACGGTTATTCAGCGTGATATTCTGCAGGTCGGCGAAGAGGTTGAGGCCGCCGCCGGTCAGATAGCGGAACTTATCGAGCGACAGGCTCGGTCCCTCATAGGTGTTGAACGTCTCCTGATTGACCGCCAGATTCCCTTCTTCATCCAGAACGACATACCCGACCCGGACCCGGCCGCCGTTGTCGGCCGCAACTGCCGTTCCGGCCAGAAGGAACAGGGCGATCGACAGTGACGAAAGCGCGCACAGTCTTCTCATCGGTCCTCCGCTAGCGGATCAGGGCGTGACAACCGGTCCGAAAACAATCCCCACCCACCCGGGCCGCCATCGCCGGGTCGAGGAACCGATTGCTGACAAACGACCCGTGGATATCGGTATGGCAGACCAGGCAGTTATAATCGGCCCAGATGCCACCGTGCGCCGTGATATGCCCGACCGGGGCGTGGCATCGCCGGCAGAGATGGACCGTCGGCTGCGCCAGCAGATGATCGTTTTCGCTGCCGTGGGGATTATGGCACTCCGTGCACCCCCCCTCCGCCACGGAATACCCATTGACCGCTTCGTGTTCATACGGGAACGGCCCCGCCTCGGCCGGGTGGCATCCCCGGCAGATGGCCGCCAGATCGTATCCGGGACGATTATCCGCCCGCTTGATCACCCGATGACAGCTGAGACAGGTGATATTTCCCTGAAAAACCGGATGTTGTGAAGCCCGCGCGAATCCGGTCGCCGCCTCCTGATGGCAGGGCAGGCAGTATTCCGCCCGGTCATCCAAAAGCAGCGGTTTGTCGTCCACGTGAATCCGATGGCACTTCGTGCAGTTCATCTCCTGGACGGCATGAACGTCGAACCCGTAGTTGTCCAGCCCGATATGGGCCAAGTGACATTGAGTGCAGGTGACGAACGCCTCGTGGCCGGCCAGCTCCGCCGGGGTGGTGATTGTCTCCCGGTCCGGATTGTCGACATGCATTTCGGCCCCGGCGTGACAACTGACACAGGCCACCACGATTTTCGGCTGGGAATATTCCGAGCCCAATCGATGCGGACCGGGTTCGAGCGATCGGTTCAAACCGTCGTGGCAATCCAGGCAGGTTGAATCGGTCGGCGGGTCCGTCGTCTGCGACCGGGCGGGAGAAGAGTCCGAGAGGAACATTACGACGAGAACGATTGCCGCCCCTGCTGCATTCCCTGCAATGGCGCGCAGTAATCGCATGGAACATCCTCGCTGTTATGGCGGGGGAAACGCCCCCGATACTCACCCAAAGCTCATACGTAGGAAAGGGCAGGTCCAAAAGCAAGATAAATGGACGAGCACCCCCTCCGGAATCGATTTTTCGAGGAGGACAGTTGCCGAACGGGAGTCCAGGATATCGGCGAAACGATCGTCGTCGCTTCACCCGACCGCCGCGCCGACGTTCCCGCCGTCCTCAGTACCCGGAACTGGAATCATGACATTCCGTACACCGGGTTTCCCGCCAAGCATCCTCGATATCCTCGGGATGCCGGAACTCCAATCCCGACAACCTCGTCTCCAGCGAATCGGCCTGTTCCGAGGGACCCTGGGCGACAATCACATGACAGGCCGTGCAATCGTGGGTAATGGTCTCCCCGGAGGCGCTGGCTTTATTGCCGTCATGGCAGCGGAAACAGCCGTGATTGACGAAATGACTGAGGTTGTTCTCCCGGGCGCGGTAGTCGGTCTTCATTTCCGGGAAGAAATTCTCGTCGTAAATCCGCAACAGCTCCGCCGCCGCCGAATCGACCCGGCCGGAGGCCGAGGGCAGGATATGCGGATAGTTGTCCCGATAGTACGCCGCCAGATTCGAGGCGATGGCGACATGCGCGCTGTCGCGGTCGGGATATTCGGCGTTGAGCAGGTCCAGCCCCACCTTGCGGATAAACGGCAAGAGCGGCGATATCCGCCGCGTGGACAAGGCCAGATTGAGGGCCGCCGACGGCGACAGGAAGCGGTGGCTGGGGCGGTTGTGGCAGTCGATACAGTCGAACCGCCGAATTTCGACAGCGGGATCGCCTGGGTCCGGCGGAGGCGTCCCCGGATCGGTGTAGACGACCGTATCCCCGGCCGCGCTGATCCGCCGCACCCAGGGGATGACCTGCCGTTTATGATCGGCGGCGATATATTCGATCGTGTTGGAGACGATCATATGGTAGTGGATTCCCTCGAGTTTGCCGGTCCGCGGGTTGCCGCCGCCGGTCTTGACCAACAGGTTGATGGTCCAGGGAGAGTTGGCCTCATCCGTCCGGAAATACGTCCGGGTGACCATCTTCTGGCCGTAAAACTGCTTGGGCCAGTGGCATTCCTCGCAGGTCTGCTGGGCCGGACGCAGGTTCCGGATCGGCGTCTCGACCGGCCGGGCATAGGAATTGAGCGCCGTCTTGATCAACTGCCGGGTGCCGTCGATCTTGGACTGCACCCAGAACGAGGCTCCCGGGCCGATATGGCACTCCACGCAGGGAACCCGGGCGTGCGGCGAATTATGATAGGTTACGTTCTGCGGTTCCATGACCGTGTGGCAGGTCTCCCCGCAGAAGGCGACCGAATCGGTGGCGTCATAGGCTTTCGTGCCGCTGTAAATCACGGCCACGACCAGGACCGCCGTCAGGGCCAGAAACAGACCGAGATTCCGGCGATAGCGCGGGTCGGCGGGATCGATGGTCAGGTTGAAACGAACCCGTTCCCCCCGACGACGGGCGGCGCGGACCTGCAACCAGATGGACAGGAGGAACAGTCCGAATCCCAGGGTGATGACAAACGGCGCGGCAATAAACGTCACCAGCGTCCGGTAGGGATTGTCGGTGCGGGCGGTGAACTCGATAAGCAGCAGGACGAGAAAGAGCGCCCCGCCGGCGGCGAATAAGGCCCCGCCGACCGCTGCCAGAGGGTGACGGAAAAGCGTCCGTTTGGGTCGAATATCTGCCATTATGTTCCCCCGATGCTGCCTCCCGGTTTCGACCGGCGACCGGACCGGCCGGGCGAGGCTATTCCTTTGACGGAGCCTTTTCCTCCGTGTCGTCCTCATCATCCCCGGTCATGGCCATCCGTTCCAGCGCCGGCAGCGAGGGATCCTCGGGATGTTCATGCCGGTACCATTCCAAAGGCATCTGGCCGGTGAACCACGAGGGATTCATCGGATACACTTCCGGACTGAACACGGTCGAATACAGATGCCAGATCAGAATCGACAGCACCGCCAGCCAGGCCTCGTAATAATGAACAACCAGCATCACATCCAGAAAACCCTTGGGGAACCAGTCCACGGCGATATTGTCGAACCAGAGGAAGAACCCGCTGATGATCATCACGATGGAACCCCAGACCAGTGCCCAGTATTCGGCCTTCTCGACATAACTGAACCGCCCGAACAGCGGCCGTTCCCGCCGCCGGCCGATATTGTACAGAATCGTGTCCTTGAACAGGGTGATGTCTTTTGGAATCGGGAAGATATCGGTCAGGAAACCTTTCCCCCGCCGGGTGGTCAAAAAGAGGATATGCCAGATGACGGTTATGATAAACAGCACCGCCGCCACCCGGTGGATGATCCCCCGCAACGGGAAGCCCCCCTCCCAGCCGAACAGCCACTGCACCCAGAACGCCTCGGAAAAACGCAGCGAGAAGCCGGTGACGGCCAACACGATGAAGGTGATCATCAGAAACGTATGCTGCCAGACCTCGCCGAACGTCATCCGCCGGACCTGTTTCTTGAGGTTGACCTTCTGGATCTGCTTGCGCAGGTCGATCAGCCAGTGGACGACCATCGTCCCGATGATCACCGCGATCAAGATGACATAAATGCCGGCGATAATCCGGGCCAGCGGGGTCCGGGAAATCCCCGGGGTTTCGTGAATCGGCGTGGCGGCCATGGCCGCCGATATCCCCGGATGGCAGCTGCCGCAGGTTTTCTGCAGGTTGGCCGGATAGATGGATGACGACGGGTCGGTGTGCGGCAGGATGCGATGGGCCCCGTGACAGGAACCGCAGTTGGCCACCGTCAGATCGCCGGCCTTGCTTTTCAAACCGTGATAGCTGTCGACCCACGATTGCAACCGTCCGGTCGGAACGTCATACTTTTCGTTGAGATAGGCCGATTCATGGCACGGCGCACAGGTGGCCTCGGCCACGCGGGAGGGGCTGACCGGCGACCGCGGGTCCTTGGGCGAGATAATGCCGTGCTCGCCGTGGCACTTGGTACAAACCGGCGAATCGGTTTCCCCCCGCGCCACCAGTTTGCCGTGGATGCCTTCCCAGTAATCGTTCTCGATGTTGCGGTGGCACTTGCCGCAGGTCTTGGGAATGTTGAAATGGTTGATCGAGGATTCCGGATTGCCGGGGCCCAATATGCGGTGGGCCGTCCCGCCGGCCGAATGACAGTCATTGCAGGTGGCCGCGTAATAGACCCCGCCCAGCGCCGCCTGGCCATGGACGCTGCTTTCGTACACCTTGACCGCATCCCCGTACAGTAGTTCATGCTTCTTGGTTAGGTCGAGGTTTTCATGGCACCGGCCGCAGGTTTCGGGCAGATGCAGGGGATTGACCCGTGAGGCCTTTTCCGACTGCTTCAGAATATCATGCTTGCCGTGGCAGTCGGAACAACCCGGGATATCCTGGCCGGCCCCGACCTGCAGGCGGCCGTGCCATTGGTAAGTCGCCGTTTCATCGCTGTGGCACCCGCCGCAATCCACCCGCGGCAGACTGTCGGCGTGCGGCAGGTCGGCAATCGCCGCATGACAATCGGTGCAGGCCAGATCGGTATGGATGGACATCACCAGCGCGCTATCATACCGCGCCCCGATCTCACCCGGGGCGGTGTCATGACACTCGAGGCAATCGGCGTTTTTGGTTTCGGCCGCCGCGCCGGCGGCCAACGCCGCCGCCACCAGGACCAGAAACATCTGTCTCAGCATACGGTACCATCCCTGTTTGGATGATTGTTTGGCCCGCTCCGGGATACCGCCCCGAAGCCGGCCGCCCCCCATCGGACCCATCCGGATGCCTATGCCCCCGGCGCCTTCGGCGCAGACAGACCGTCGATGAAGATGGGGATATTGTTGGCGATGATCTCGTCCGGCTCATACGTCCGGCCGGTAAACCCCCGCCATACCATACCGCTCAACGCACAATCGAAGACCATGCCCACGAAACAGCGGGCCGTAATTTCGAAATTCTTCGGCTTGAGTTTCCCCTCGGCCGCCAACCGTTTCAGCTGTTCCAGAAGAAAGAAGATAAACGGCCCCCGGATCATCAGGTACACCGCCTTGGCCTTGGAATGTTCTCCCAGCGTCGAATAGAGCAATAACCGATACAACTCGCGATGGGTCGTGAAAAAACCGAGGATATGCCGGGCCAGACCGAAGAGAACTTCTCCGATTTCCGGCTCTTTCTCCAAGCGAGCGAACAACTCCTGATACTGCATCTGCGACTGGATCGAATCCAGAACCGCATCATAGATGGCGTCCTTGGAGGGGAAATATCGGTAGAGCGCCGGTTCAGTGATTCCGCACGCGTCGGCCAATTGCTTGATCGTCACCCGATCGAATCCCGATTGACTGAAAAGCCGCGTCGATTCCAGAATAATCTGATGCTTTCTATCCTCTGACTCCACAATATCCCTCGACAAAGTTAGCGTTCACTAACCGAACGGTTGCAACCTTGTCCTGCCTCGGCACACGTTCGCCGAGGCGGAAACCCACTGACTACCCACAAGTAAAGAATAATTTATGTAACTGTGGAAGCCTAGTCAATGAAAAACGCGACAATCGAGGCCGTTATTGACCGGAAAGCCCAAGACCGGCCGTTACTTTTGGGGTTCGATGATGACCTTGATCGACCGGTCCGCCTCCGCCACCAGGGCGAAACCCTTCTGGGTTTCCGCCAGAGGCAACCGATGGGTGACCATGTCGTCGACCGTCAGTTTCTTTCCATGCAGGAGAGCGATAGCCTCTTTGAGGTCCTCGGCCACCGCCGCATAGGAGAAGACGATAGTAACCAATTTGAAATAGAGGTCGAAAAGCGGCAGGGGGATTCGCGCCTCCGGCGAGGTCGGCGCAAACAGAAGCAGTGTCCCGGCCCGGTCGACCGCCTCGAACGCCTGCTGGAAAGCCGATTCGGGGGTGGCGCAGACGATCACCACGTCGGCCCCCCGGCCGTCGTTGGTTTCCTTCACCAACCGGGCGACATCCTGACCGGCATCAAGGACGACATCCGCCCCCATACTCCGGGCGACCTCCAGACGATAGGCATTGATATCGGTGGCAATGACCTTCGCGGCGTCGTACACCCGGGCCAGCTTGATATGCAGCAGCCCGGCGATCCCGGAACCGATTATCAGGACGGTGTCCCCTTTTTTCACCCTGGCGATCCGCTGACCGCGGATGACACATCCCAACGGTTCGATAAACGTCCCCTGATCATAGGTGACCTGATGAGGCAGATGAAACGTCCCGTTCTGGACGTTGATCTCGGGGACCCGGACATATTCGGCGAAACCGCCCGGATCAAAATTGGTCGATTGCAGGGTCCGACAGGCGGAATGTGCCCCCGCCAGGCAATAACGGCATTGGTTGCAGGGAACATGATGGGTCACGAACACCCTGTCGCCGACGGCGAACCCGGTGACCTCGGCCCCGACCTGCGCGACCTCCCCGGCGATCTCATGCCCCAGCACCCGCGGCGCCTTCTTGATCCGGTACCATTCCATGACATCGCTGCCGCAGACGCCGCTGGCCATGATCTTGACCAGGATTTCCTTGGGACCGATCATCGGGATCGGCCGTTCCTCGACCCGAACATCCCGGTTGTTGTAATAGACCGCCGCGCGCACCGGAAGTCCCCCTATTTCCCTTCGCGGTAGACGGCGAACGCCTGCTCGACCGTCGCCTTTTCATGGACGATCGCCCGCACCGCCCTGATCATCCCGACCGGGTTGTCCGACTGGAAGATATTTCGTCCCATGTCGACTCCGCAGGCGCCGTGGGCGATGGCGTCGTAGGCCAACTGCAACGCCTCCCGTTCGGGGATTTTCTTCCCCCCGGCGATGACCAACGGCACCGGACAACTGTTGACCACCGATTCGAAATCGTCGCAATAGTAGGTCTTGACGAAATGGGCCCCGATCTCGGCCGCGATCCGGCAACAGAGGCCGAGATACTTGGCGTCGCGGGCCATGTCGCGGCCGACCGCCGTCACGGCCAGGACGGGAATGCCGTACTTTTGCCCCTTGTCGACCAGATCCGCCAAGGCCAGAAGAGTCTCCTTCTCATGGTCGGATCCGACAAAGATCGACAGCGTGATGGCGCTGACATTCAACCGGATGGCGTCCTTGACCGAGGTCGTGATCCCCTCGTTGGACAGGTCCTTGCCGACGATGCTGGTCCCGCCGGAAACCCGCAGGACGATCGGGATGTCCGCCTCCGGCGGCACCGATGTCCGCAACACCCCCCGGGTCAGCATGAGCGAATCGGCATACGGCAGCAGCGGCTTGATCGTCTCCGCCGGCTTCTCCAGTCCGCTGGTCGGCCCGAGGAAATACCCATGATCGACCGCCAGCATGACGGTCTTGCCGGTGTCCGGCTTTATGATTCGTGAAAGACGATTTTGCAATCCCCAGTCCATACGGCCTCCTGTCGGATGACATAGCGATTCTGGCCGATGGTAACCAATTCCGCCCGGAATTTCAAGCCCAAACCGCCCAAAAGCGGGTTAAATCGTGTTGTATACGGGCGACCCATGGTTGGCGGGACATCATAATTGCCTTGACATGTCAACAGACTGGATCATAAAATAGCCAATACGCACCATTTATGAAATGAGTAAGGATTGGGCAGACCATGAAGTCAAAGAATTTTCAAGAGGTACGGGACCCAATACATGTTTTTATCAAGTATGATTGCCAAGAACGGAAATTGATCGATTCCATTCCATTTCAACGTTTGCGACATATTCATCAGCTTGCTTTGACTTATTTGCTATACCCGGGTGCGACGCATAAACGATTCGGACATTCTTTAGGCGTCATGGAATTGGCGGGCAGAGTATATGACGTTATTACAACCCCTGAGAATATCCATGAAGATATCCGTCATATTATCCCAACCAGTACAGATGAATTGAGTTATTGGCGTCGAGTCCTGCGAGTCGCGGCGTTGTGTCACGATCTCGGACACCTTCCGTTTTCTCATGCGACCGAACATAGTCTGATTGACGGCGGCTGGAACCACGAAAGACTTACTCGCGAATTTATACAGAATTCATGTATAAGGGAAAAGACTGACAACATGACACCGCCTCTAAAGACCGAACATATTGTAAAATTGGCCCTGGGAAAGAAGGAGGCCAAAGATCTTCCTTTTTCGGACTGGGAGGCGATCCTCTCCGAGATTATCACCGGGGACGCATTTGGTGTGGACCGTATGGATTACCTGCTCAGGGACTCGCATCATGCCGGGGTTCTATATGGGAAATTCGATCATTTACGCCTAATCGACACCCTGAGGATTCTGCCTCTTTCCGTGGAAGGATCGACGGAACCGTATTTGGGAATTGAAAAGGGCGGTTTGCATTGCGCGGAGGCTCTCTTAATGGCGCGATATTTCATGTTCAAACAATTATACTTGCATCCGGTACGCAGGATTTACGATATTCACTTGCGAGATTTCTTGTCCGGTTGGTTGACCGACGGACGTTTTCCGAATGTGATAGACAAATTCGTGGAATGGACGGATAATAAAGTGTTCGCAGGATTTGTCGAGGTTTACGGAAATAAAAGCCATCCTTCGTTTAATGCCGCACGGCGAATCGTGGAAAGGAACCATTTCCGGCTGATTTATGAGCTGAATCCGAAGGATAGGGATATGTGCCCGGATGCCACGGATAAATTATTTAATTCCCTTTCAAGATATTGCGGAGCCGAAAACGTAAAAAAAGATACGTACGTACAACCGGGCGGCCTCCTTAACTTTCCGGTAGTTGGTTATGATAACAGAATATCTCAATCAACGGATCTATCGGAAACGTTGGCTAGAATGCCACGGGCAGAAATGGCGTTTATCTTTATTTCTCCGGAAAAAAGGGACAAAGCGGAGAAGTGGTTGGATTCTGAAAGAGACAGAATACTTGATTCAAGCTCGAAGGAGATTGCGGTATGAACCGGAATGACAAAGCGGCAGTCATTATTGAACTGGTAAAACGCCTTCGGGATAATGGAAATTGGTGCGGCGAAACCCACTTGCAGAAGGCGATCTATTTTTTGCAGGCACTACTACTCGTGCCCTTGGATTTTGAATACATTCTATATAAGCATGGTCCGTATTCTTTCGAGTTAACAGACGAATTATCTCGCTTTTTATTTGAAGGGTTCCTTAACATAGAGCCGCATCACGGTTACGGCCCGAGCTTCTATCCCGGTACATACGGCGAGATTCTTATCTCCCGATATTCAGAAACAATTAATACCTATAATTCCCAATTATCTCATGTATCGGAAATTATTGGCCGAAAAAAAGTCATAGAGTTGGAAAGGCTTGCGACGGCGTATTTCGTTTCTTTGGAAATGGGTGATTCTCGTAGCAGAGAAGAAAGGGCCAGAAGGCTGGTCAATCTTAAACCGCATATTGCATACCCTGATGCCTTCTCGGCTGTCGAGGAAATCGATTCAATCAGGGCGCAGGTTACATCGGTCGCCGAATAATTGCATTCCAAAATTTCGTATCGCGTGGCCGCGATCTCCGATCGCGGTTCGCTCCTATAGGGTTGTTATTTGCGGCGGCGGAGCCGCATACGCACTGCAGCGGGTAGCTCACCCAGAATCCCGCCTCTGGCGGGACTGTCGGGTGGTTTTTTTCTAATGGGAAACGATGTCGGGCGGCGGCGCCGCATACGCCCGATAATACTGCAGGCTGGACAGCATCAACCCCAGGCCGATCGCCAGATATACTGGCGACAGATAGATCTTGTCGATCGGCAGATGCCGAAGCGTATACCCCAGAATCATCATGGCCGCAATCATGACATACCCTTCCGTACTCTGGAAGGCGAATACGCATATTCTGGATTGACCCGGATAATCCGTGAAGATGCGCCGGATATTTTTCAGCGACAGGCGGGAAAATTTCCAGCGGTCGATAAGCAATCCGGCAAACAGACCGATCAGGCCGGGGATGATAATGCCTCGATGGGCCAGGATTATCCAGCGAATCCCCACGGCCGACAGAATCAGCCCGACCATCAGCCAGACCGTTCCGGCAATCAAGATAAGAACCTTTCTTTCGGCGGCCGGCGTCTGCATATGCGTATTGTAACCGACTTTTTGCCGATTTGTGTCCGGGAATTTTCGCGCCGATCTCCAGGGCGCCCCGCCGCTGTTGGTCCGGACGCTCGTCCGGGTCTCAAGGAATCCCTCACCGCCACTTACTTTCACCCCGGGTGCCCCGCCGCTTGCGGTGGGATAAAATGGACTCCAAAATAGGGAACCCGCCTGCCGACTGCAGGAGCCGACAGGCGGGCTGGGGAAAAAGCTCCCTGGGTACCCCCCGGTTTCCCGCGGGGTAAGTCAACCGATGCTATCGACGACCGCTAATACTCCGTCTTTCCGTCGCCTTGATCGTCCCCTTGGTTGCCGTGGTGACCGCCGTCATCGCGGCCGTCGTCCCCGTCATGACCGCCGCCGTCATCATAATCGTGGCCATTTCCGACTTGCGCATCACAGGCTCCGGGACCGATCCGCCCGCTGTTGTACTGCACCAACACGGTCGTCCACCGCAAAACCTGTTTCCTGTCCGCTTTCGACAGCTTCCACCAACTCCGCCAAGTATGACTGCCCAGAAAAGAGTCCGCCGCCGCAATCACCTCGGTGACAACCGAACCGTCCGCCCCGGCGGCGACATTCAATTTCGCGACCAATAACCTGGCATACAGCCTGGCGATCCCGTTGAAGGCGCCGCCGTAGGCCTTCATCTGAAAGACGGCCACTGCCGTCCGGACATTGGTTACGGCGACACTGGCGGTCCCGTCCGGGTTGCCAAGATACTGCGGCAGAAGCGGCGTGATCAGATCTTCCTGATGACGGAATCCGGTATGGTTCTTCCAGAACCCGATCGGGCGGGTGCATCCGATCGTCTGCGGAATCGGCGCAATACCCGCGTCCCAATTCGTCTCCCCCTCGGCGGAATCGACTTGGAAACAGACCGTCCTGCCGGTGAGGACATCGACATCGCTGTCCAGGCTGTCATTGGTCGCGTCCTTCGGGGAGAATCGATACCCCTCCGGCAGGGTAAACGCCACATAGTATTCGCCGGGAACGATATCGACGAATTCATACTCTCCCGCCGCGCCGGTCAGACCCGACCCCACCGACACTCCGGCGCAGGTGAACAGCGCCACCGGAAGCGACCCAACCGCGACATTCGCCTCGACATCATTTTGGATACCGTCGCCATTGGCGTCATACCACACCTGTCCGCCGACCCGGCCGTTGACCACCGTATCCGGCGGCGGCAGATAC
>JAAZOE010000324.1 GCA_012797915.1 Candidatus Zixiibacteriota bacterium
CTCGAACCGGAGGATACGCTGCCCTTGACTCTGGCCTACGTGGCCGGGGATAATTTTCATGTCAACGGCCCCGATTTCGAGCAATACTGGGATCCTTTGATTCCCCATAACTATCAGGACCGTCTGAGCTTTGCCGATTTGGGTGTCAATGCCAAATGGGCTCACTGGATTTTCGACAACCCCGGTGTCGATACCGACGGCAACAAGGATTCCGGAACCTTCATTTGGGTGTGTGAGGTGGACGGAACGGCTCTCTGTTTCGACGAAAACGAGCCTCCCCCGGATTCGCTGATGCCGGATTGTCGGAAGACCTATATCGCCGGCGACGGTGTCCCGGATTTCCGGGGAGCCTCGCCGCCGCCGGCCCCGGTCCTGGATATTATCCCGGAATTTGGCCGGTTGCGTATCCGCTGGAACGGAGAGATCAGCGAACGGAACATCGACGTTTTCTCCGGGATGGCCGACTTCGAGGGGTACCGCGTCTACTACGGCGAGGATAACCGGACTTCCGATTATGTTCTGGTCGCCGGTTACGACCGGGAAGATTTCAACATGTACACCTGGGATCCGATTCGTCAGCTCTGGAATATCACCGATGTACCGCTGGAGCGGGATTCCATCGAGGCGCTCTTCGGCCGGGGATTTCGTCCGGAGGATTACGCGGGCGACGATACCCCCTATATCAAGAATGGCGTGTATTACTATTTTACCCGTCAGGATTGGAACACCTCCGACCTGGGGCGGGCCGACGGCATTCACCGGGTGTACCCGGAAGCCGACCCCAATGATCCTTCCGACACCACCGAAGCCGGCCATCTGCGCTATTATGAATATGAATTTTTCTTGGAGAATCTCTTGCCGTCGAAACCATACTGGGTAACCGTGACGGCGTTTGATTTCGGCAGTCGGAAAATCGCCCTGTCATCACTGGAATCGGCCCTCAATCTCAATGCCGTTCTGGCCTACCCGTTGCCATCGACCGAGGCGGTCGCCCAGCAGGGCTTGCAGGTCCAGGTGTACCCCAATCCGTATCGGATCGACGGCGGATACGCCGCGGCCGGGTTTGAAAACCGGGACCGCACAAAGGCGGCGGAACGTTCCCGGGCGGTCAATTTCTATAATCTACCGTCGGTGTGCACGATCAGGATTTACACGCTGGGCGGGGACTTGGTTGCCGAGATCGATCACAATCGCCCGGACGGGGGGCCTGATGCCCAGCATGAAGGGTGGAACCTGATCAGCCGCAATACGCAAGCGGTGGTCACCGGCATCTACATCTATCACGTTTCTTCGAGCCTGGGGGACCAGTTGGGGAAACTGGTCATCATTAAATAACATATTCGGAAGTCAGCAGCGTTAACTTCGTTGGGAAAGGTGCGGCGTATGTCCAAGTTTCACCTGATGATAAGCGCGGCAATCCTGATGGCGGCGGTCACGGTCGCGGCCGCGCCGCCGGGTGGTTTGTCCACGGATTTCATCCGGCAGTTGCAGGATACCGAAATGACCGGGACCGATAAGCTCCTGGCCGATATTGTCGCCAATAAGAACGTCACCGAAGTAGCTTTAAACCGGGACGAATTGATTGCCCACAGCAAGATTTTCAACTTTAAGATCAAAAGCGGCGATATTACCAACCAGAAAAGTTCCGGCCGGTGCTGGATGTTCGCCGGTTTCAACATCCTTCGGCCGCAGGTGATGCAGAAATACAAACTTAAAGCCTTCGAGTTTTCCCAAAACTACCTCATGTTCTGGGACAAGCTGGAAAAGGCCAACTGCTTTCTCCAGTTGATGATCGATATGGCCGGACGGCCGCTCGATGACCGCGAGCTGGATATTGTCATGGAGGACCCGTTGGGGGACGGTGGCTGGTGGACCTACTTCGCCGATTTGGCGGAAAAATACGGTGTCGTGCCGAAAGAGGTCATGCCGGAAACCTTTAACAGCTCCACCAGCGGGACGATGAACGGCCTAATCAGCCAAAAGCTGAAGGAGATGGGGCTCCAGCTGCGGGGGATGGCGCTGACCGGGAGACCGCCGGCGGATATCGAGTCGGCCAAGATCGACATGATCAAACAGGTGTACCGCTGGCTGGTGATGAATCTCGGGCAGCCGCCGAAGGAATTCACTTGGCGGTACGAAACAACCGACAGCGCCTCCATCAAGACGCACCCCAAGACGCTGACCCCGCAGGAATTCTACAAGGACATAATCAACTGCGACTTGGGCGAATATGTGGCCATATTTGACCTGCCTCATAAGGACCGGTATAAGGCCTACAGCCTGCGATTCGGCCGGGATATCTATGAACGCCCGGATTTTGTCCTGGTCAACGTTCCGGCCGACACCCTGCGGGCGTATGCCGCCAAGTCCGTCCTTGATTCCACCCCGGTTTGGTTTGCCGCCGACATCGGCAAGGAAAACTACGGGGCCGACGGCATCCTTAAACGGGACATTTATGACTATGCCGCCATCTACGGTACGACTTTTGAAATGCCCAAAGGGGATCTCATCCAGACCCGGATTATCACGGCCAACCATGCCATGACCTTCCTCGGGGTCGATACCCTGAACGGGCAGGTGCAAAAATGGCTGGTCGAGAACAGCTGGGGAGGCGATCACGGCGATAAGGGAACCTGGACGATGTACAATGACTGGTTCGATCGATACGTCTTTGGACTGGTTATCCACAAAAAATACCTGTCCAAGGAGTTGATAAAATTAGCCGAGATGGAACCGGTGGTCCTGCCTCCTTGGGATCCGATGTCCAGTCTCAACCGGCTCGAATAGGCGACTTTTCGCGAAAACCCCGGTCGGACCAAACGATTCCGACCGGGGTTCGAATCACCCCCTCTTTCCGTAACTTCAGGCAAAAATCGGTCCCCGGCCATGTGAAACGGCCTTGATTTGTCGGGCCGTAGTATGTATATATTCAGGCTGTTACGTTGCCTGCGGCGGGATGCTACCGTCAGGGGCAAAGATATCGGCGATGAGAAGGATTGTGAAATGAAGAACATACTGGTAACGGGGGCTCTCGGCCAGATCGGCTCGGAATTGACGATGACCCTGCGGAAGCGGAACCAGGGGGGCGTGGTGGTGGCCA
>JAAZOE010000325.1 GCA_012797915.1 Candidatus Zixiibacteriota bacterium
GCAGGCCGCGGACAAATTGCTGTTTCTCAGACATCATCCGCTGCCGGAGGTCAGGCATATGGCGACCGCCATACAGACCGCCCTGCAGAAACATCACCCGCATTCTTTCGGCCAGAGTATCCCCGAGGAGACGGAAGCGTATCAGGAGGTCGTTGCCGAATACTATTATTATCATGATCCGGACTGCCCCGGGCAACCGGTTGTCGATTTCAGAGGTATCGATCGCCGTGAATTGAAGCGGTTCGATGACCTCTTCCGGAAACGACCCCCCAAAACAGGGCTGCCGAAATTCGTCGGACAGATCGGCACGCTGGATATCCGCTATCAATTGGACTACGGTTCCTTCCGGGATATCCAGCGGCACCGGGCCATTACCCAACGGCTGCCCTTACTCACCTTGGATCTGGGGTTCAATCAATGGTACCGCGATAACCTTCCCGAAGCCGTCAGAGATAAATTGCCCGACCACCTGAATCTGATCGCACACACGATCGATAAACTGCAGATTCCCCCCGAATTGCGGCAATATTTTATTCCCATCGGTTATAATACCTCCAACCGGTTCACGGGCGATCTGCCGGCAGTTATATACATGGTGGAAATACGGGACTCCCGGTTCGTGCATCCGACGCTGCAACAAGTGGCGCATCAGATTGGCCGACAGATCACTCGTGAACTGAACATCAAATTGAATGTCGACCCGGAACCGAACCGGTTCGATACCAAGCGGGGCGAACAGGATATTATCGCCCGTGAGTAGTCATACCGCACGATTTTCGTTCCGAAAAACCCAAAGTTGAGTCTCATCAATTTCGCCGGAGACATAGCGCCCCGTGCCGGCCGAGGCCTTTTGCGTTCGGGCAGGCTTCTGACTGGGAATCGGGGTAGATGGCCGACCCGTATTTCTATTGCAGGGGAGCGCCCGGCTGATGAAGATCCCTCCGTTGGCGGAGGTCCCCGTCCCGGCAACCGGTGAAATGGAAATGACTTGACTTCATCGGTTGGGGATGCCGATATTGACCTGCACCGAATATCGGACTATGTCGGAAGATGAGCATGCGACTGAATCGAAATGACTCAGGCTTGATGCATTGGCCGCCCGGCCCGGGCGGGGAGAGCCGTATCCAGGCGCCCTGCCGGAATGGGCGTGTCCTCCCGCCGCTTGCTGGCGGGAGGAGCCGGCCGGTCCTCGATCCTTCGCATCGTTCATTCGGCCAGGAGGAACGCTCGTGAAGAAGGTGTTCCTGTTTTCGGCGTTGTTGGTCGTGGGACTGCTGGCGTCACAATTCCTCGAGCATATGGGCAGTGACGCTTTTGCGGCCCGGGAAACGGTCCGCCTCCTGACCATGATCATGCTGGCCTTCATCATGATCCATGTCGGATTCGAGTTCGAGATTGACCGCGCCCGGCTGAAGAGTTACGGCTTTGATTACCTGGTGGCCGCCACGGCGGCGGCCGTTCCATGGTTGTTGTGCGCCGGGTACTTTGCGATGTTCTTCTTTAATCCGACGCAATGGGGCGCGCTTGACACTTGGACCGCCGTTCTGCTGGCGGGACGATTCGCGGCGCCCACGTCGGCCGGCGTGTTGTTTGCGATGCTGGCGGCGGCCGGTCTGTCCGGCACCTGGTACTTCCGTAAAATCCGCCTGCTGGCCATCTTCGATGACCTCGATACCGTTCTGTTGCTGATACCGTTGAAAATGCTGATTGTCGGCCTGCAGTGGCAGCTGGGCGTCATCCTGGTCGTCATGGTCGTGTTGCTGGGGCTGGCCTGGAAATGCCTCCACCGGATCCGGATTCCGATCAGCTGGCCCTGGGTGTTGGGTTATGCCGCGGCGATCGCCTTCGTCTCCGAGGTGATCTATAAAACCAGCAAAGTCATCAATGATGTTGTCCCGGTTCATATCGAGGTCCTTTTGCCCGCGTTTGTCCTCGGTTGCGTGATGGCCTATCCGAATGGGCGCGATCCGCATGCCGATGACGCCCGGGAAGGACACCAGGAGGGGCCCGACAGCCGACGGGAACAACAGGCGGCCACCATCGTTTCGGCGGCATTCATGGTTCTGGTGGGATTGTCTATGCCGCCCATCGCCGGCGGCGACAGCAAATGGTTGGCCATCGCCGGGCATGTTCTGGCCGTCACAGGGTTGGCGAATCTCGGAAAGATGTTCCCTCTCTTCGTATATCGCCGGGAGGCTCACTGGAAGGAACGACTGGCGATCTGTATCGGCATGTGGCCGCGCGGCGAAGTGGGAGCGGGGGTTCTGATACTCTCGCTCGGGTATGGCATCGGGGGAATAATGGTGACCGTTGCGGCGCTGTCGCTGGCCCTGAATATCCTGCTTACCGGCGTATTTATCGTCATGGTCAAGCGATTGCTTGGCTCGGTTCCGCGCGAAAGGAAAGGCCGATGAACGGCCTGAACGCCATGAGTCGGACCGCAACCCAGGGCGCGGGGAGGTTCGCCCCGCCACGAGGGAAGCCGGGGCTGACCCACTCTCCGACAGGAAGACGAAGGGATCCGGCGACGATTGGTCGGCGGGGTGCGAATACCCGATGGGGTCTTGATCAGACTGGACGGTAACCAATGGATGCCTACGTGTCGAATCAAGCGCTGGTGTACGGGGGATTTATCGCCTTCGTGCTGGGAATGTTGGCGCTGGACCTGGGGGTATTTCACCGCCGCCATCATGTCGTCGGTGTTCGCGAATCGTTTATCTGGACCGCGGTCTGGATAGTTCTGGCGCTGGCTTTCATGGCCTTTATCTACTATCGGTACGAGACAATCAACCCCGGTCGAGGCGCCGGCGCGGCGCTGGAATTCCTCACCGGCTACCTGATCGAGAAGTCGTTGAGTATCGATAATGTCTTTGTCTTTCTCCTGATCTTCAATTATTTCGATGTGCCGGCGCAATTCCAGCACCGCGTGCTGTTTTGGGGGATTATCGGAGCGCTGATCTTCCGCGCCATCTTCATCGCCCTGGGGGCGCTGTTGATCGCCAAATTCCACGTCATCATCTATGTGTTTGGCGCCTTTCTGGTCTTCACCGGCATCAAGATGGCCTGGGCCAAGGACCGGCAAATTCATCCCGAGCGGAATCCCGTTCTCCGGTTGTTCCGAAAAATGGTGGGGGTGACGACCGACTATCGCGGGAGCCGCCTTTTTGTTCGGGAGGGTGGAAAACGGCTGGCCACTCCGTTGTTCGTGGTGATTCTTCTGATCGAATCCAGCGACGTGATCTTCGCCGTCGATTCGATCCCCGCGATTTTTGCGGTGACGAACGACCCGTACATCGTGTTCACCGCGAATGTCTTCGCCATTCTGGGGCTTCGTTCGCTCTACTTCGCCCTGGCGGGCGTGATGCGGCGATTCCACCTTTTGCATTACGGCCTGTCCATCATTCTGGTTTTCGTCGGGTGTAAAATGATCCTGGCGGACCTCTGTAAAATCCCCATCGGAATCTCCCTGGGCATCGTGGGGCTGATCGTCGCCGGATCAATGATCGCTTCCATCCTCTGGCCGCGCAACCAAGCCGAAACCATCGGGGATATCAATCGAGATTCGTGATTTCCGTCATCACTGCCCCGATCGGCTTGGGGTCCACAACCATGCCGGGGACAGCCGACGAGTCATGAAACCGGTTAGAACTTGAATTCCGTGTTCAGGGACACGTACTTCAGCGCCGCGGCTTCATCATCCTGAAAACTCGTGTGGCGGTAGTTGAGCGAAGCCTTGACCCCCTTGACCGGGGCGCATTCCACGCCGGCGATGATCATGGTGTTGCCGTCCTTGTCCAAATCGGTATTGGGGTCGTAGGCATCCACGCGGCCGAACAAGACCAGGGTCTTGAGCGGGGACGTGTCGGATACGATGGAATTCAAATACAGATTGCCCCAGAAGGATAATCCGCGCTGCTTCAGGTCATCGTTGCCCGAGCCTTGGCCCAGGGTCTGGACGTTGGCGTCGAGGCACAGGTCGACCGTCTTCTGATAGGCCAGCTTGGCGCCGGCGGAGACGATCTGCTTCCTCCAGTCGGAGGCCTCGGTGGAACCGGTGATTTCCTTGTTCTGGGTGCCGGTGTAGAACTGTCCGAAGAACGTCACCAGATGGAAGTCGCCGTTGCTGTAGAAGGGGGAGATTTTGGCGAACAGGTTGACGTCCTTGTTCTTGTTCTTGTCGGTGACGTCGCTGTATTTGGTGCCGTTGAAAACCGACAGCCCGGCCTCCCCCAGGTTCCCCTGCGGACCGAGGGTGAAAAGCGCGGAAAGACCCAAGTCGGCGGTCGAGGTCCAGCCGTACAGGTCGCCGATATTCTTTTCGACATAGCGCCGCGACCAGATGCCGTCCATGTAGTTCAGGTACATCGTCGGCTGCAGCCCGAAGCGAACCTTCACGTATTGGGCCACCGGCTTGATCTTCCAGTCGGCATAGGCGTACTTGAGGATAACCGGATTCCCGTCGTAGGCCGACATGGCCGGGACCGTGACCGTGTCGTCGTCGGAATCGACGATGGTCTGTTTCTTGGTCGAGAATTTCTCGGGGCGAATGTCGAAAGTGATTCGCAGGCTGGTGTAATCGGAGAGTTTCGACTCGTCCCCCAAATAGGCGCGATCGACGGAGAAGGCGTTGTAATTGTCCTGTCCGTCCGTTTTGTTCAGCATCCAAG
The DNA here is from genome assembly GCA_012797915.1 of Candidatus Zixiibacteriota bacterium. Taxonomy (GTDB): domain Bacteria; phylum Zixibacteria; class MSB-5A5; order GN15; family JAAZOE01; genus JAAZOE01. The sequence goes on from JAAZOE010000325.1 coordinate 4,668, forward strand.
TGGTGAAGATGGTACCTTTGACCGACGTTTCCGCGGCCATGGCCGATGATACGGCCAAAACCGCCACCGCCATAACGAATAATGCGATGATTCTCTTCATGTCCTTTCCTTTCCCAAAAGCTGTGGAGGAATGAGATCTCGTCCCGGTTCTTTCCCCGACCGGGGCGAGATACGGCATCCTCCGGCTATCTGTCCATTCCTTCTTTCGCGACTCGCGTTTCATAAAAGCCTCGAAATGTTAGGATTGGATTAATACCGAATGAGAAATGGGTCATTTATTTCCGATGCCGGCACCGCTTCCGGCTTATTTATCCCAAGGAACGACAACCGGATCGGTACGCGCCGGGCTTCTAAGGATGGCATGATCGGGATACGCCGAATCGAGGAGTCCCTCGACAATAACGGATGTAAGGCTCCGGGATAATGGGCGATATTCGGGCGTCGCCGCGCAGCCGGCGTCTTCCGGCCCAGGGAGGCGGTTCTTCGTTACCGGAATTCGATCCGAAACTCCGTATGGCCTTGTCCGACCGATTCCAGGCCGAAACTGAAACCGTGATTGAGAAGGACCTCACGGATCAGGGTCAGCCCGATACCCTGGCCGTCCCGTTTGGTGCTGAAGAAAGGAGAGAACAACTGCGCCCGCTCTTCCGGGGAGATTCCCTTGCCGCTATCGATAATCGTCAGAGACCGCGCCCCTTCAGCGGCTGTTCGTACCGTGACCGTTCCATTTTCCTCGATCGCCTCCAAGGCGTTTTTGACGACATTGACGAGAACCTGCTCCATCTGCTGAACGTCCATGGCCACCATCAGCGGACCGGGACTCAATTCCCAGGTCCAGGCGATCCGCCGCCGCCGGCACTCGGCGGACATCAGGACCTGCACCGATCGCAGCAACCGGTGAACGTCGGAGGGTTCCATGACCGGCGCCGGAAGACGGACCACATCGGCGAAATTCGACATGAACCGGTTCAGATGGGTATTCCGATCGATGGCCACCTGCAGGGCGGCTGCGAAATCGGACGCCTCCTCCGGCGATAACCGGCTTCGATACGGCAGCGAGGAATGCAGGATGGAATTGACCGCGCCGACCGAATTATTGATTTCATGCGACATCATCCGGATGACCTTTTCATAGGCCTTCTTTTGAACCGCCATGATCTCCCGCGTCAATTCCTCGATCAGGATGAACTGCCGCGGGAAACCCCGATCCACGAAATGAAAGGTACTGCCCTTGTAGGCTTGGATGCCGCTGACGTTGATGATCGTCGTTTCCCCGGATTTCAATCCCGCCAGTACGGGACCGAACGGATCGGGAAAATCGCGGATGAGCCGCCCCTGCGGATCGGTTTTCCCCACCCGCAGCATCTCCCGCCCCGCCTGGTTGATGGAGGCAACCCGGTCGTCGAGATCCAGGACAACGATTCCGAGCGGCGAGGCATCGATGAGCCGCTCCAGAAAGTAGTGCTGCTCCTGTCGTTTCACCCGTTCCTGGCGGAGTTGATCGATCATCTGATTGTACGTTTCCACCAGTCGGCCTATTTCGCCCCCTTCGATGGGTACGAACTTGGTATTGAAATCCTGATCGCGGATGGATTCGATGCCGGCGGCGATCAGATCCAGGGGACGGGTGAAGGTTCGATAGGCTCGGAACGCCGCCCAGAGGCTGATGAGGATGATCGCTTCGGCGATGAAGAACAGGACGACATCGACGGCATACAAGAACAGCGACAGGAC
>JAAZOE010000326.1 GCA_012797915.1 Candidatus Zixiibacteriota bacterium
CAGTGGTGTCGGTGGTCAAGGAAATCAACGAGCCGCGGCTGCCCTCGCTGAAGGGAAAAATGGCCGCCAAGAAAGCCCCGATAACCAAGTGGGGCGCCGCTGATTTGGGCGTGGACCCGGCCCTGGTCGGCAAGAATTCCCCGTCCAAGATCACGGCGGCGTTGAATCCTCCCCCCCGGCAAAAAGGGGAGATCATCGTCGGGGAAACGCCCGAGGAAATCGCCGACACGCTGATAAAAAAACTGCGGGAAAACCAGATATTGTAAGGGCCTCCGACGTCCTAAAAAAAGACTTGCTTTTGAGGTGGCCGGATATTTATTCCGGTGGAAAAAATGTCCGGCTGAACCGTCAGCCACAGCGCGAGGTTGCCTATGCGGTGCGATTTTTGCGGCGAAGAGATCGAGGGCCAGCCGTTCCATAAGGACGGCATGAGCTTCTGCTCATCCGAATGCATGGACGCCATGGAGGGAGGCGAATCGCTGCCTTTGGACGAGGAAGTCCTCGATGATCCCGAAGAGTACGAGGCCGAGGATTACGAGGAAGAAGAAGACGTTGATGCCGATGATATAGACGACGATGATATCGACGAGGATGATCTCGACGACGCCGATGAGGACGTAGATTCCGACTACGACGACGAGTACGGCGAATCCGACCAGTACGATGAAGGGCGTCCTTACTGATCCGGACGCCCGGCGGCGCGGCCCGCAACCGGCTCCGCGCCGCCGTTTCCCCCTCCTTTCTGCCAGAGTTTGAAGAAACGATGTCGCCTTCCGGCGGCAAATCGTCGCTCTATCGTTGATGAGGCAAACCTGATCGTATGGTCGAACCCGAAGACGAACCGATTCAGTATCCAATCGACGGAACTCTTGATCTGCACCAGTTTCGGCCGCAGGAGGTCGGCGACGTCGTGCTGGATTATATCGAGGCCTGCCTGGAAAAGGGCATTTACGCCCTGCGGATTATTCACGGCAAGGGGATCGGCGTCCAGCGGGAGATCGTCCATTCCATTTTGAAAACGCATCCGGCGGTGGTATCGTTCCGCCACGAGGGCGGCTCCGGCGGTGGCTGGGGCGCGACCGTGGTGGACCTGAAGCGGCCATAACGCGGCAGCCGTACGGGCTTTGGACTACGATTCAATCCTCGCTCTGGTCGAGGCCGGTAGCTTTCTGGCGAGTGCCCGCCCGCCCCTTGTATGTTAAATTCCGGATAGTTTGTATATTCCAACGGACGGGGATGAAACTGTCTTGCCCCTAAGGTCGAAGAACCTGGTTCGTGGATGAGTTCTCCCGGTCCGTTGATGGATGATACGACGCCGAACGGTATCTCAGGCGTCCGGGGATCACCGGACAGCCTGTATTCACAAGGTTGGCGCCAGGCATCCAGAAATAAAGTAGCATCGGAGGCGCGGATGAGCAAGTGGTATGTTGGGATCGATGTGAGCAAGGACGAATTGGTGGCGGCGGTGGCGGGGCGTAAGCCCAAGATTTTTGCCGACACGGTGGCCGGGAGTAAAGCCCTGTATCGGTGGGCGAACGCCCTGGCCATGGGAAACCCGTTGCATATTTGTTTGGAAGCCACGGGCGTCTATGGGCATCGGGCGGCCTTGACGTTGGCTGCTTACCCCAAAACCGAGGTCAGTGTGGTCAATCCGGCGCAGATTGCCGCCTTTGCCAAGGCCCAGTTGCGGCGCTCGAAAACCGATGCCCTCGATGCGCAGGTCATTTTGGCCTTCGTCCAAAGCCAGCAGCCGCAGCCGTGGCAGCCGGACTCCGACGTCCGGCGACAGTTGTATGCACTGGTCGCCGAGTGGGATGCCCTGGCCGAAACCAAGGGTCGCCTGACCGACCGCGATCATAGCCATACGTATATACCCGATCTCCCCCGGGCGGTGAGTCGAGCGCAAAAAAAGATCGTCCAAACTCTGGAGCGGGAAATCGCCCGTCTGGAAGAAGCCGTCATCCGGCTGTGCGACACGACCCCGGAACTGAAGGCTCAGGTCCCCCTGTTGTGTACCATCCCCGGCGTGAAGACCACCACCGCCGTCCATCTGCTGGCGTATGGCAAGGATGCGCTTACCACCTACTCGCGAAAAGAGCTCACGGCCCATGCCGGACTAGCGCCCAAACAGCATCAGTCGGGCAGTTCCATTCGCGGCAAGAGTCGACTGGCTAAACAGGGGGACAAACGCCTGCGCCGAACGCTCTACATGCCCGTCCTGTGCGGTATCAAACACAATCCCGTGATCGCTGCCCGCTGTCAACATCTATGCCAAAACCGGAAAGCCAAAATGGTCGCCATTGCCGCCTGTATGCGAAAACTCCTGCTGATCATTCAGGCCATGCTCAAACACCAAAAACCCTTTAACCCGGAGCTAATACCCTTGACTTGAGACACGGTATCTACGGATGCCGTTGCGCTTCCGTAGGGGCGTTTCGGAAAACGCGCGAGGGCAATTCCGGGCGGTTCGCGAACCGCCCCTACGAGAAGATTCGACATTGGTTTGTAGGGGCCGACCTGCGTGTCGGCCCGAGAGTGCAGCCGCGCGCCCCTACCGGATGATTGGACTATTCCCGGCAGCGGGGGTAAATATGGCGTTGCCTCGAAATCCAAAATCCAATACATTAACGGGCAGGTAAATTTACGGGAAACGCCCTCAGGGAAAAGTCAAGCGACACGGAGGTACAAATGAAAACCTCAATTTTAATTTTTGGTCTCTGCCTGTTCGCGTTGGTCATGGCGGCGGGCATCATGGCGGCCGATGTGACCGTCCGGTCGACCATCGAAAGCAAAGGGATGGTCGGGATCATGAACATGGCCGGCACGCAGGAGGTCATGGTCTCAGGCGAAATGAAAAAAGACGCCACCAGCCTGAAGATGACCAACAAGGTGGCCAAATTCCTCGGCGGCGGCAAGCCGCAGGACAAGATCGAGATCATCCGCGTTGACAAGGAGCTGTTCTGGGATATCGACGTCAAGAATAAGAAGTACACGGAAAAGACGTTCGCCGAGGTGAAAGCCGAGATGGAAAAGGCGCTGGCCGAGGCGCAGAAGGAAAAGGACGAGAATCTCAAGAAACATCCCGAAGATACCGCCATTCTCAAGATGGATGTCAAGGTGGAGAAGACCGGCAAGACTCAACAGATTATCGGGTATACGGCGCATGAGACGGTCGTCACGGTGACCACCTACGGCGAGGACAAGGAGACCGGTGAGAAGGGGACGTTCACGATCGTGTTCGATATTTGGGCAGCCAAGGATGTGCCGGGGACGGAGGCGATGACGGCGTTCGACAAAGCGTATGCCCAGAAGTTCGGGTTATCCGGCCAGGGGCAGGAGGCGGTCGATAATGCCCTGCGGTCATACGGAATCGATCCCAAAGAAATGTATGACAAGATGGGGGACCTGGAAGGAATGCCTTTGATGACGGTGGTGACGGCATCGGCCTCCGGGTCGGCGACAGCCTCGGCCGAGGGGAAGGACAACAAGGCCAAAGAGGAACAGGTCGAATCGGCCGATAACGAGGAATCTTCCACCGCCGCCAAGGCGCTGGGCGGATTGTTCGGCAAGAAGAAAGACAAGGACAAAGACAAGGAGAAAAAGGGGGATTCGAGCGAGACGCCGTATCTGTTCAAGTTCACCTCGACGGTGACGGAGGTGTCGACCTCGGCGATCGCGGCGAGCGAATTTGAAGTCCCGGCGGGATGCAAGAAGCAATAAATCTTTTTTTTGTATACAATCATGGCGGCGGGAAGGGATTCCCGCCACCGCGATAATCATAACTATTTATTGGGGTTAGGCGACGGTGATCTTGAATTTGCAGCGCTTGCCGCCCATCAGGACCGAGTCCAGTAATTCGACTTCCACCGGTCTACCCAATAACTTTTCGTGCATGACCTTGACATACCCGACCGAGCAGAGACAATAGGTACTCGATAACCCCGCCGGTTTGGTTTCCACCAGCGCACAAAGGCAGGCGCCTTCATCGGAAGCCTGGCCGGTTTCGGCGGCGCTCATGTATTGAAACAGGATGGCGTCGCCGTCGAGTTGATAGGAACCATCGTTGCGTTCGCCGGCGATGAAGGCTTTCAGCCGTTCCATGGTGATCGGCTTGATCTGCTGATTGGTTTCCTTGATCCAGTTCAGATAACAGGCCCGGCCGTTGGCCATCATGATCTTCTTCCGGGTGGCAGGATCGAGGTTTTCATCGAAGACGGTGAAGAACCGGGTCAGCCACCCTTCGGCGAACGCCATGCGGGTATCGTTGCGGGATTTCGGCGGTTCCGCCGGGGGCGGGGCGGATTTGTTTTCCTGGGCATAGAGATCGGACATGGAGGCGGCCAGGGCGCAGGCGCAGCCGCCCATGCAGACCTTCCCCACGTTGGTCAAAAACTGTTTCCGGTTCATCGATTGATTGCTCATAATTTTTTCCTCCCGCGTTGGATGTCGCCGGGCGGTCTGGGTGACCGCCTGGTATCTCAATAGATGGATTTTTTATGGAAGGTTGAAAGATTTTTCTGCTGAAAGCTGCGGTCAGGAAGGGGTTCCTGACCGCGCGGAGAAAAAGTGGCGGTCGGGAAGGGATTCCTGACCGCGCCAATAGCGCGGGTTAATCATGGCGGCAGGTCACATCCGCCACTGGCGAACAAGACCTGGCGCAACTGCCGCGGTGTCCTAATACAAATGAAAGGGGCCGGGAAACCCGGCCCTCGGAAATGTCCATCTGCGGTGTCGGGAATCCCTTCCCGACACACGGGAATCGTCTATGCGGACTTTCGCGACCGCTTGGTCTTGAGCTTGTAGATCGGCTTACCGTGGGAAGTGATGACCTGGTCGGTGATGATGATTTCCTCCAGGTCGCGCATGGTCGGGGCTTCGTACATGATATCCATCATCGCCGCCTCGAAGATCGACCGCAGCGACCGCGCCCCGGTCCGGCGTTTGACCGCTTCCTTCACCGCCGCTTTCAGAGCCGAAGGTTCGAAGGTGAGCTTGAGGCCGTCCATCTCGAACAGCTTTTGATATTGCCGGGTGAGGGCGTTTTTCGGATCGGTCAATATCGACAACAATTCCTCTTCGGTCAGCGGCCGCAGAGCTGAGACGACCTGCAGACGGCCGATCAGTTCGGGGATCAGGCCGTATTCGAGGAGGTCGGCCGGTTCGACCTGCCCCAGCAGTTCGGCCCGTTTTTCATCGACGAACAGATGAGGAGCGTCGAACCCGACGGTTTTTTTGCCGACCCGGCGGGCGATGATCTTCTCGAGCCCCTCGAACGCCCCGCCGCAGATGAAGAGGATGTTGCGGGTGTTGATTTTGACGAACGACTGCTCGGGGTGTTTCCGTCCCCCCTTGGGGGGAATGTTGGCGATGGTTCCCTCGAGGATTTTCAACAGGGCCTGCTGAACGCCTTCGCCGGAGACATCGCGCGTGATTGAGGGGTTGCCGTCCTTGCGGGAGATCTTGTCGATTTCATCGACGTAGACGATTCCCAGCTCCGTCCGGGCGGCGTCGTAGTTGGCCGCCTGGAACAGCCGGACAAGGATGTTTTCGACATCCTCGCCGACATAGCCGGCTTCGGTCAGGACGGTGGCATCGGCGATGCAGAACGGCACCGACAGATACTTGGCCAGGGTATGGGCCAGAAGCGTCTTGCCCGTGCCGGTGGGGCCCAGCAGAAGAATATTGGATTTCTCCAGCTCGACGTCGTCTTTGACCCCCTTGGCCTGAATCCGCTTGTAATGGTTGTATACGGCCACCGAAACCGCCCGCTTGGACTGTTCCTGGCCGATGACGTACTGGTCGAGGAAGTCCTTGATGTCGGTCGGGGCGGGGACGGTGAATTTTGCCGGCTTGGTCTCGGCCGGGGCCTGTTCGACATCGAGCAGATCGTTGCAGAGAGCCACGCAGTTATTGCAGATGTAGGCCTGGTATCCGGAAAACAGGCGTTTCACCTGCGACACCGGTTTGCCGCAGAACGAGCACCGCTCGGTGCCATCGGGGGGTC
>JAAZOE010000327.1 GCA_012797915.1 Candidatus Zixiibacteriota bacterium
AACCCCGGCGCCGAAAATGAACGGCCGATTGAGATCGTATTCCACCTCGCTCAACCCCTCAAAATCGGTGAAGGTTTGTTTTATCTGCCAAGCCAGCGGCGATTCCGCCGTCAAGCCGAGAGCCAACTGGGCATTCGGACGGGCCAATAGCCCGCCCTTCACGCTGGCGCCGATATAATCTTCCGCTGTCTCGCTTTCATAAGCATAGTCGGACGATGGCCTCAGGGCATCGCTGAATATTTCGGTGTAGTTGAACTTGTCCTTTCCCGAATATACGTTCAGCGCCAAACCAAGCGAGACATTGGGGGAGACATCGATACCGGCCGCCGCTGTATATAAATAAATACTGCCGGTCTCGAATTCTTTGCCGTAATCGTCGATCCTGTTTCCCAGAGAATCATCGATCAGATGATACACTGCTGCACGGTCGAACGACATGATCCGATTCACTCCAAATCCCAACACCAGCGACCCGCGATAGGTCGGCACCGGCACGGTCAGGTTGATCGTCCCGAACCGGGTTTTGGTCTGGTCGATATCGGCCTTATTCAGCAGAGAATTGAAACCGGCGTACCGGCCAGGATTCTGGGAAGACTCATTGGAAAATTTCTGGTGGGTCAGACCGAGTTGGAATTCGATCCGGTAAATCCGGGCCAACGCCGCCGGATTATAATACATGGCCGCGCCGTCCATCGACGAGGCGATCCCAGCCCCGCCCATGGCCATCTGCCGGGCGCCCAAACCGAAGAAATTGCCGGCTGTGACTTCCTCGAAAATGCCGAGATCCTGCGCCGAAACCACCGCCCCCAATCCGAATACCAGCAGAAATACCAGCGTCCGTTTCATCAGTCTTTTCCTCCCCCGCGACGGGATTTCTTTTCTTCCTTCTTGGGTTCCTCTTTCTTCGGTTCTTGTGTCTTTGTATCGGGCGGTTTCACGGTGGCGTCGGTATTTGTCGCCGGACGGTCCTGTGTTTCTCGTCGCGCCGTCTTTTCATCTTTGGGTTTGTTGCCTTCATCCGTCCCGGTATTGGTCGTCGTCGTTCCGGTGGAATCGGTTTTCGGCCGGGAGGAACCGGTCACGGTTCCGGAACCGGTGAAGCCGTCGCCGGTAGGCAGGTTCAATTCGCCCGGCCGCCTGCCCGATCCTAATCCGGGCATCACGTATGGCGGGGTCGGGGGAGAGGAGGCTTCGCGACGATCGAATTTGGTGCCGCTGTCGGCGTCATCGTCACCGCCCGCGCTTTCATCACCGGCATAGGGATAATCATAGTACGACCACCACCAGGGATCGGCATAGTACCCGCTGTAATGCGGGTAGTCCCACCAATACCTGGGGTACGGCGAATAATAATGGCCGTACGGATAGGCGTTGTAGTCGGAATGACAACGCGTACAGTCGGACACCTGGCTGGCCCGATACCCGTCGCTGTCGGTGGGATGCATCAGGACGGTATAGCATCCCGGCAACAGGACCGCCGTCAATATGGTCACGGGCAACAGCAGGCGAAGCACTCGTTTCATAACTCCTCCGCGGAGACGGGTCTCCTAGAAATGTTGTACATACGTGACCCGCAATTCGCGCCAAATATCCGAAACTCCCTTGCGGTTATTGGCCAGGTTTTTCAAAATCAGGTCCATGACCAAATTGTCGGAATATATCCATTGCAGACCGATATTCAAGTACCCCCGGCCACGGCCGACGCTGGAGTCGTGCCGGTTGTCGTTGGTGGCGAAATCATATTCCACGACCAGTCCCACGTCCTCGTTCAACCGGGTATCCATTCCGACGAAGAAATCCATGTTCGTATCGTCGTCTTCCTGTTCCATGGAGTAGTTGACCCCGCCGTGCAGGCCCATTTGCCAGCTGTAGAAGGGGTAGTTTTTGCTCCCGACGACAAAAAATCCTTTGGATTTGAAGGCATACCGCTTGGTGCTGTCGATGTATCCGCCGTACCCCTGGCTGCAAAAACCGGTGGTGATGGCCGGGAAAACCAGCCCCTCGTCGATCAGCGACAACCGCAGGTCGAATTCCACCCGCGGATTCCAGACCGGTTTATCCTCGGCAATAATCCCCTCCGCCCCGTAGCTGACCCCAATCATCAGCCGATTGGACATGCCGATATCGGTGGCGGCCAGTACTCCGCCGTTGGGATACGCCCGGACGACGGCAGTGAAACTCCCGCGCTGAAGCGTCCCGGCGGTGGGGCAGTCGATCAGCATAATCGGCTGCCAGGCGCCGGTTCGCGCCGGGGTTGGTTTCGGCTTGGATTCCCGTCTGGTTTGAGCGGATAGGGTCGCCGCTCCGAGAATTAGCGAGAGAGCCAGAAGGATGGAAACAAACGGCCGAGTCATGGCAACGCCTCCATGTGTGTGACCAGGTCCTGTCATCTCCGAATATCCTTCGCGGCGGGGTTCGAAATCAATCTAAAAACTATCCTCCGGTATCGGCTAAAGCAATTTCCATGCGCGGACGCATATTTATCCGAATGCCAGCAGGTTACCAAAATGTGACCATTCCCCTCCCGGCCCGGATCGCACAGTAATCTGGCGAGTGATGCGTCCGGAATGCACAGTTTTTGGTCATGGGTCGACAATGCGGAGTAAAGAAATGCGCGGCTCCATCCGGGGCCGCGCCGCGAAATATCAAGACCAAGATTTTGAAAAAACGACCGGTTTACTTCGACGAAACGGCCCTCCGACGCAAGCGGAGACCGATCGCCGCGGCCCCCATGCCGACCAGAATCAGTGAGGCCGGTTCCGGAATGACCGCCGCCGAAAACCGTCCGGTATGGTATTCTTTGTAATACGGATGATAGACGGCGTCGTACCGGAAGCTCCAGTCGACGGTGGCATCGAAGGCCAGGGAAAACGGCTCGGTCGGCGCGACCGCCAGGTCGAAGTCGTAGCCGAAGACGGTGTTGTCGAATGATTGCGCCTGCCAGGGGCCCCAGTTGTTGTAGGCCTCATCCTGCCATAGCCCCGGCGAATTGCTCACATAGTCCGACCAGCCGACCGCGTTCACGGTCGGGTTGTACTGCTGATTCCCCAGCATCGTGAGGCCGAAATAATTGAAGCTGGCCGGGGTCGAGATGGGCGGAGGCGTCGGGTAATTCTCGTATTGCTCCCAGACCCATTGCATTTCCTCGCCGTACCAGTCCACCGCCACCCGCAGACGATAACTATCGCCGTCCAGCTGTTCGATGGACGCGCCTGTGACGGTCACCCAGGACAGCATCGCCCCGGCGGGGCCCACCAGTACGACAACAAACACCACCATGAGGAAGGGGGTATACCTGTTCATAATCTGCTCCCTGATCTCGGCCATTGGGCCATTCCCTTGGCCCGGCCATCCCATATTCTACGGCAAATTCGGGTCGAGTCAAGGGTGTATATTCATATTTTCGGCGCCGAACCGGCCAAAATTGAATTCTTCGAAAAAGTCTCAATTTCGCTGATTCCCGGCGATTCCATCGTCCGTATGACACTACGCGGTTCATAAAATCTGTTGTTTTGGGGTCGCCGGGGGGATAGATTGGAAACCACAGCGTTTTGGACAGAGGCTTGGGACAAAGCAGGACATGACGGTTCATCACGATCATCGGCACGATCACGGCGCCCGTCGGATAGGGTGGACGATTCTGCTGAATATCGGTATCACCGCCGCCGAGGTGGTCGGGGGGATCGTTTCCGGGTCTCTGGCCCTGTTATCCGATGCCGGGCATAATTTCTCCGACGTCATCGCCCTGGTGCTGGCCTATTTCGGGGCCTGGGGATCGACCCTGCCGCCGACCAAACGGTCGACCTATGGGTTCAAACGGCTGGAGGTCGTGACCGCCTTTGTCAATGCCCTGTCGCTGGTGGCGATCGCTTTTTTCATCACCTACGAGGCGATCCGCCGGTACGCCGCGCCCGTGCCGATTCACGCCCCCATCATGCTGACCGTGGCCGTCATCGGCCTGCTGGGCAATCTTCTCTCGGTCTGGGTGCTGGCCCGCGACCGCGACCGGACGATCAACACCCGAGCGGCCTACCTCCATATGCTCTATGACGCCGTCTCCTCGGTGGCGGTGATCATCGGGGGAATCATCATCCTGTTTTCCGGCTGGTACCTGCTTGATCTGATTCTCTCCGTCATGATCGCCGTCATGATTCTCTGGTCCGGCCTGGATGTCCTGAAAGAAGCCGGCGGCATCTTCATGGAGGCGGCGCCGCGGGGGGTGGATATCGATGAGGTCTCGCGGTCGATCCGCGAGGTGCCGGGGGTGGCCGATGTCCATCACCTGCATGTCTGGTCGATCTCCAGCAACCAGATCGCTCTGTCCTGCCATGTCGCCCTGACCAATACCACCTCCGGCGACTTCCCGGCCGTCATCAAGGCCATCCACACCGTCCTGCAACAGAGGCATGGGATCGACCACGCCACCATTCAACCGGAAGTCGATATTTGCCCGGAGCGGCCCATCATTCCATCCCCATCATCGCCCGATTCGAGGCGGCATGCCCCCGAAGATCATTGAACTGGATATCGTCGACCTGGCCAATACCGGCCTGGCGGTGGGGTATGACAACGGCAAGGTGACCTTTGTTGCCGGCGGCTTGCCGGGGGAACGGGTCGAGGCGATGATTACCAAAAGCCGGCGGAATTTCAATCAGGCGCGGCTGGTCCGGCTGGTGACCCGCTCGGCCGATCGGGTCGAACCGGTCTGCCGGCATTATGACGTCTGCGGCGGATGCAGCTGGCAGGATTTGGACTACGACCGCCAGCTGTTTTACAAACGCAAGCAGGTGATCGCCTGCCTGGAACATATCGGCGGCTTCGAGGAGGTCGCCGTCGATGATATCCGGCCGTCGCCCGATCGGTTCTTCTACCGCAATAAGATGGAATTCTCGTTTCATCTGTGCCACCCGGAGATTTCGCCGCGCCGGTTTGTCCTCGGGCTGCATGAGCGCGGCCGGTTCGACCGCATCTTCGACGTGCAGCGCTGTCACCTGGAGTCGGAGCGGTCCAACGACCTGATCAATTTCCTGCGCGACGAGGTTGTCCGGCTGAACATCCCGGTCTATGGTCTGCTCAGCCATCAGGGATTTTTGCGGTTTGCCGTCGTCCGCGAAGGGAAAAACAGCGGCCAGTGGATGGTCATTCTCATCACCGGCGGGGGAGAGTTCATCGGCAAGGAACGGTTGATCGCCGCTATCCGGCAACGATTCCCCGACCTGACGACCCTCATCTGGATGGTCAACGACACGCTGACCAATATCGCCCGCGGAGTGGTGCGCGAGGTACTCTTCGGGCCGGGATATATCGAGGATACGGTTCTGGGATTGCGGTTTCGAATCGGCCCGATGACCTTTTTTCAAACCAATATCCGCCAGACCGAGGCGCTGTATACGACCGCCCTGGAGTTCGCCGGGCTGACGTCGAAGGACCGGCTTCTGGACCTCTATTGCGGTACCGGGACCATCGGTTTGTGCGCCGCCGGACGGGTCCGGGAAGTCGTGGGGATCGATATCGAGGAAGAATCGATCGCCATGGCCCGGATCAACGCCGAAGTCAACGGCGTCGACAACGGTCGCTTTATCGCCGCCCCGGCCGACACCGCCCTGACCGAAGGAGAACTCGCCGGGCGTTCGTTCGATGTCGCCATCGTCGATCCCCCCCGCGCCGGATTGTTGCCCAAGGCGATGGACGGCCTCCTTGCGGTCGGTGCTCCGAGAGTCGTTTATATCTCCTGCAATCCGGCCACCTTGGCGCGCGACGCCCGGCAATTTGTTGAACA
>JAAZOE010000034.1 GCA_012797915.1 Candidatus Zixiibacteriota bacterium
ATGAATGTCTTTCACTGGCATCTGACCGACGACCAGGGGTGGCGGCTGGAAATCAAGCGCTACCCCCGTCTGACCGATGTTTCCGCCTGGCGTTCCGAAGCCGGCGGCAACCGCTACGGCGGATTCTATACCCAGGATGCCGTCCGCGACATCGTGGAGTACGCCCGCCGCCGTTTCGTGACCATCGTCCCGGAAATCGAAATGCCCGGCCATGCCCGCGCCGTGCTGGCCGCGTATCCGCATCTTTCCTGCACCGGCGGGCCATTCGAGGTCGCGACGACGTGGGGCATCTTCGATGACGTTTTCTGCGCCGGAAACGATAAGACCTTTCCATTCCTCGAAAACGTCCTGACCGAAGTCATCGACTTGTTTCCCGGGCCGTTCATCCATATCGGCGGCGATGAATGTCCCAAAGTCCGCTGGCAGGAGCACGATCTTTGCCAGACGCGGATCCTCCGTGAGAATCTCATGAACGAAGACGAACTGCAGGCCTGGTTCGTTTCCCGCATCGCCCGTTTTCTGTCCGCGCGGGAGAAGCGCCTCATCGGCTGGGACGAAATCCTCGAGGGGGGCGCCCCCGAAGGAGCCGCCGTCATGGCCTGGCGCGGCGTCGACAAGGGAATCGCGGCCGCCCGCGCCGGCTGCGACGTGGTCATGACCCCGACCTCGCACTGCTATTTTGACTATTATCAGGCCACGGACAATGAACCGAAGGCGATCGGCGGGCATTTGCCGCTGGAGACGGTCTACGCCTTTGAACCGATGCCCGACGGCCTCACTCTTGACGAGGGCCGCCGCATCCTTGGCGGTCAGGGAAACATCTGGACCGAATACATGCCCGATACCCGCCAGGTCGAATACATGGCCTTCCCGCGCGCCTGCGCCCTGGCCGAAGTCCTCTGGTCACCCCGCGAGAATCGTACCTTTCCGGATTTCGTCTCCCGTCTGAGACATCATCTTCTCCGTTTGGACGCCCTCGGCGTGAACTACCGCCCGTTGACCCCATAAGCCTTGCCGCATCGGATGGAAAAGAAACACTCCGCAGGCTGGTGCGGGGAAGGCCGACATCGTCATCCGCCAGATGGCACCTTCAGAAACCGGACACATACAAAAGCGGCCCGTCCGGAACGACGGGCCGTTTACCCAAATTCATTTTGTGCTGCCGGGTGGTTTCGCCTACAGATGCGCCAGGATTTCCCCCGAGATGGATCCGAGCGGCGAAACCCGGTCGATGCCGCCCAGCTTGATCGCCTCCTTGGGCATGCCGAACACGACCGAGGTGGCCTCGTCCTGCGCAATCGTATAGGCGCCGCTGTCGTGCATCTCCCTGATTCCTTCGGCGCCGTCGGCCCCCATGCCGGTCATGATAATCCCGACGGCGTTGCCGCCGGCATATTTGGCCACCGATTTGAACAGCACTTCCACCGACGGCCGGTGCCGGTTGACCAACGGACCCTTGTTGACCCGGACGAAATACCTCGCCCCCGACCGTTGCAGCATCATGTGGAAATTGCCGGGGGCGATCAGCACCCGGCCGTTGACCACCGAATCGCCGTCGACCGCCTCGCTGATTTCCATGTCGCAGATGGAATTGAGACGCGCGGCCAGCGACCGGGTGAAGCTTTCGGGCATATGCTGCACGACCATGATACCGGGGGTATTGGCCGGCAGCGAGGTCAGCACCGCCTCCAGCGCCTGGATACCGCCGGTCGAGGCCCCGATGGCGATCACCTTGTTGGTCGTCTTGGTCAGGGCCAGTTTGCGGCCGGTGGCCATGCCGGAGGATTCGGTCTTGCGGGCCGCCAGCTTGACATGGGAGGCCGCCTTGATCTTCTCGATCAGCTCGATCGACATGTCGCCGACCGTGTACGAGGTCCCCGGCTTGCAGATGACGTCGACCGCGCCGGCGTCGATCGCTTCCATGGCCAGCTCACTGCCCTTGGCCGTCAGCGATGATACCACCACGGTCGGCAGGGGATGATGTTTCATCAGCCGGCGCAGGAACGTGATGCCGTCCATCCGCGGCATTTCGATGTCCAGCGTCAGGACATCGGGCCGCAGACTGATGATCTTATCGCGGGCGACAAACGGATCGGGCGCCGTGCCGACCACTTCGATTTCGGGATCGCGGGCCAGTTCGGAGGAGAAGATGCTCCGCACGACCGCCGAATCGTCAACGACCAGTACGCGTATGCTCATAAGCCCCCGCCCTCATTGCCGCCGTGGCGAACACGGGATGCCCCTCGACCAGACTGCACACCCGATCGGTCCGATCGCCGGCGGCCTGTTCCGGCGTCACTTCCGCCACCTGCGGCGCAGTCAAATTGAACAGCGCCTTGTTGCCGAACATCTCGATGAGATACTGCCCGGCGATGATGTTCAGCGTCTCCTTGGCCGCGTCCAGCGCCTTCTCCAGAGTATCATCGTCGGTGGGATCCTCGCCCAGCACGTTGGCCGCCAGTTCCCGGCACAATGCTTCCGTCATCACCAGGGAGACGTCCCCTTCCCGGTCGCCGGAAAAGGTAAGCGAGATTTCGTACACTTTCCCTTCCGCGGCCGAAATTCCGGCCGGCGATTCGGCCGGCTCCGGAAAGAGGAAGGCGGTCTGCTGGAACACCCGCGCCACAACCTCGGCCAGAATGGCGCGTTCGTTCTTTTCACTCATGAGTCACCCCCAACACGGTTTCGATGACCGCCCCGATTGCTTCCGGGGTAAACGGTTTCTGGATATATTCGCGGATGCCCTTGGCTTTCAGCTCCTCGATCCTCGTCGAGCTGCCGTCAGTGGAAATCACCACGACGGGGATGTCCTTCAACAGGTCGTCGCCGACCATGGCATTGATCAACTCGATGCCGGTCATGACCGGCATGTTCAAATCGGTCAGCACCAGGTCGATCCAGTCGGCGTGCAGACAGTCCAGCGCTTCCTGACCGTTCCCGGCCTCGTGGATGGCGTTGATCGGGATGCCGGTCAGACGCAGGGTTTTGGTCAAAATCGCCCGAATCGTTTTGGAATCGTCGACTATCAGGATAGTATACGCCATGGTTCATTCACCTCCCAGCCCCCACCGCTGGTGCGTTCGCAAACGTTTCTTTGATATTTTCCAGTTCGATAATCGTCCGGCTGACCGCCCGCTCGGTGGCCTCCTGGGACAGGTGCAACCGCTCGAAGGAGGCCTCGCACAACCGGTAATGCAGGTCGTCCCGCCCAAGACCCAGCCCTTCCATGATACACATGGCGTCGGCCGCATGCACCAGATCCAAGGCCGGCGTGATCACCGGCGCCTTCTCCGGATCGTGATGCCAGCGAATGCAGTCGGCGATGGCCTCCGGGAACCGCCAGTGTTCGGCGATCATCGCCCCGATTTCCGCATGATCCACCCCCAGGATAGCCTGCTCCGCCTCCTCGAACGAAGCGTCTCCCGTGGTCACCAGTTCCTGCAGAGCCGGAAAGGAATCGCGGACGAATTCCCCCAGCGGGATCTTGCCGATGTCGTGCAGCAGCGCGGCCGTGAAAATGGTGGCCACGCCGGTCAGGCGCAGTTGGTCGCGCAACGCCTCGGCCATGATCCCGACCGCCATGGAATGCCGCCAGGTCTCCTCGGCCGACATCCCGTACCCCGGCGCCGGCCGCTTGAGATTGGAATAGATCAACGACGACACCGCTATCTGAAACACCCAGTTGGTTCCCAGCCGGACGGTCGCCTCCGTCAGCGAGGTGACCGGCTGCGTGAATCCCAGGTAGGATGAGTTGGCCGCCTTCAGAACGTTGGCCGTCAGCGCCGGGTCGTACTGGATCACCCGGCTGACATCGTCCGGCCGCGCGTCTGGATCATTAAGCAGCAGCACCAGACGATTGGCCATGATCGGCACCGTCGGCAGCGAGGAGATGCTGGCGATGAGATCGTCCTTTACGCTCATAACTCGTTCTCCCCTTGCGAGGTTTTGACCGTCACCCGCCCCGTATCCAGCTCCAGGCGAAGCGTCCGCGATATCAGCCCGCCGACATCGCTGGCCTTGATCAGCATGTTGTTCTTCCACAGAATCTTGCGCAGGATCAGGAAATTCCGTTCCCCGATATTGAACAGCTTGTGATGATCCATCAATTGTGCCCCGCCCACGGCCTTGATGATCAGGCGGTTCTTGGCCGCCCCCATGGCCAGCAGTTCGCTCAACAGCGCCGGCACCCCGGTATCGGCGAACATGGCCGGCCGCATCGCCGCCTTGTCCGGAGATATCTGCGACAACGGCAGCATGTAATGGATCATGCCGCCGACGCGGGCCACCGGATCATAAGCCGTGGCCCCGATACACGATCCCAGCGAATAAGTGATCAGGACGTCCGAAGGATCCCCGGACGTCTTCAGATCCGATATGCCGACGACAAGAAGCGACATGCGGTTATGCCTTTATATAGACGGACGGTTTCACGCATTTGAAGCCGTCCGACAATCCCGTTATGCTTTCGGCGTGCCCCACGAACAGGTACCCGCCCCGCTTCAGCAACCGCTGGAACTCATGGACCATGTTGCGCCGCACGATCCGATCGAAATAGATCATGACATTGCGGCAGAAGATGGCGTCCAGCGGCCGGTTCAACGGATAGGGCACCGTGGAAAGATTGAACTGGCGGAAGACGACCATGTCGCGCAACGCGTCGCCGACCACGTAGCGCATCCCCGGTTTGGCCTTTCGTTTCAGGAAGTACATTTGGCGCAGCCGCTCCGGCACCGGTTTGACCTGAGCTTCGGTGTACTCCCCGGCCAGGGCGGCGGCCAGAATTTTCCGGGAGATGTCCGTGGCCAGCACCCGGGCCTTGACCGGTCGCCGGCCGATGGTTTCCAGGATCTCGATGGCCATGGTGTACGGCTCCTCGCCGCTGGAGGACGCCGCCGACCAGAAGCGCAGGTCCCGCGCGCCTTCTATGATCCAACCATCGATAAGCTCCCGGAACAGGTCGAAATGCGCCGGTTCCCGGTAGAAACTGGTCGTGTTGGTGGAAATGGCATCCACCATGTGCTGGATCTCCTGCCCGCTCTGATCCCGCATCAGGTATTCAAAATACTCGTCGTAATCGGACAGCTTCAGCGTGCGCATCCGCTTGGCGATGCGGGCGCGGACCAGCGCCTCCTTGTTGTCCCCCAACGAAATGCCGCTGGTCTCGTAGACCAGCGTCCGCAATTTTTCGAACGTCTGTGCTTTCAAGGCCGTCCTTTGTCTGGGCGGGCGCCAGCGCGCCCGCCGGTCATAAGTCCGTCGCCGCCGTTATCAGGCCGGCTGCAGGAACTTCTCCAGCTTCCCTTGAATATCCTTATGATTGAACGGCTTGACCAGGTAGTCGTTCGCCCCGGCCTTGATCGCCTCCACCACCTTCTCCTTCTCCGCCTCGGTGGTGACCATGACCACCGGGGTCTTGATCCCGCCGCCGCGTATCTTGCGCACGGCGTCGATGCCGGTCATGACGGGCATGTTCCAATCCATCAGCACCAGCCCGATGCCGTTGGCTTTGGCCAGCAGATCGGCCGCCTCCTGCCCGTTCGAGGCCTCCACGATGTCATTGACGCCCAGCTTGGTGAGCGCCCCCATGATGATCTTGCGCATTATCTGAGAATCATCGACTACCAATACCTGCATGCGCAGCCTCCTTTTCTGTCGCCGCCACCGGCTTGAGACACACCGACAGGGAAAATTCACCCAAGGGGCTCTTGAACGGCACCGTTAACCACAACGTGTTGCCGAGGTTGCTCAGCTTGTAGATGCTCCCCCGCACCACCGAGGGCAGACTGAGGGAGAGGTTCTGCCCGGTGAACTTGGCCTTGGCCGACCCGGCGATGATATTGACCAGCTCGCCGACACCGTCGATGATGGATGAGTCGACCGTGCGGAACTCCGCCCCGACCATCCGGCCGACCATGGTCAGCGCGGTTTTCACCGGCAGACGCAGGGCCACGATTCCCTGAGCGGTGCCGGACAGGCCGATCACCCCGATGATGTCCGGCGTGCCGGTCTCGTCGGCATCGATCACCGGCGTGCCGGTTTCCACCGTGCTGTCGAGCATATTGGTGAACACATCGGCCACCGATTCGATGAAGGGGTTGACGTTTTCAGCTTTCATGCGTTTTCTCCATGATGGTTTCAACTTCGGAAGTCAGCGCAACCTCGCCCGTGACCGGGTCCAGCACCGCCGCCATCGGTCCCACCAGCGATTCCTCGACCACCTGCTGGGCATTGTAGACGCGCAGCACCGTCCCTGGATGAACCGTTCCCAATATCAGAATATGCGACCCCCGGCCCGCATACGCCTCCCGGCTCAAGGTCTGGTTCTGCTTCTCCAGCTCGGCAATCGTTTCCTGGGCCTCGTTGATCTTGAATTCCATTTCCATCGCTTGTTCCCGCTGGCCGGCGGTCAGAGCCCGCGAATTGCTCATGGCCTGCTTACAGGCCGGACCAAGCGTCCGAATGATTTCCGCACACTGCTTGATGGTCGCCAGATTGGCCTGGACACGATGCATCACTCCCAGGTGCAAGCCGGCCGCCAGCGTGGTGCGGGCGTCCGCGCGGGAACCGACCTCACCGACGATGATATCGGCCGCCGACACCGCCTCGCCCCCGACGATCCGGCCGTGCCGGCAGTCAATCGTCCCCAGGCTGTGAATCCGGGATTGCAGTATCTCCGTGGCCACATGCACGGCTCCGGAGACTTCCAGGGAGGCGTTGTGGATATACTTGGCCACCACATCGCCGGACACCCGCATCCGCTTGGCCAGGGTTTGGTTGATGCCGCTGCGCACCAACAGCGTACCCCCGCAATCGATGTCCGAGGCGTAGATCAACCCGTGCACGTCGAAATCCCCGCTGCATTCAACCCGCGAATCAGGCTCGATGTTGCCGTCGACGATCAAATGACCGTTGTGTTTGATATTGCCGGTGGCGCTGCCGACGTCCCCGGCGATATGATACACGTTGTCGACTTCCAGCACCATGCCGGCGAAGCGGATTCGTCCCTCGCAGCCGGCGCGATACCCCTGGTCTTTCTCGTCCCAGATGACCTGCCGGCCCGGCCGAATCGCCCCCGGCTTGGCCCGCGCCACCTTGATCGCCCGACCGAAAATGTCCACCCCGTCCCGCCCGTCGATTGGCGGATGGACCCGGACCAGCAACTGCCCCTTTTCCACCGTCAACTCCTCGGCCTTCTGCCGGAAATCGATCCGCTTGGTTTCGGGATCGATCATGAACCCGACCGTGAAATAGGGCGCGGCCCATTCCAGAGATCCGTCCCGGGGCGGCTGAGGCGTCTGGCCGCGGGCAATAACCAGATCGACGATATCCTCGCCCAAAGCCGCCGCCCGGTCGAGGGCCGCCTGCAGCG
The DNA here is from genome assembly GCA_012797915.1 of Candidatus Zixiibacteriota bacterium. Taxonomy (GTDB): domain Bacteria; phylum Zixibacteria; class MSB-5A5; order GN15; family JAAZOE01; genus JAAZOE01. Next base: position 7,370 of record JAAZOE010000034.1, read on the forward strand.
GCTCCCGTTCCAGCGGAACCGTCACGCCCAGACGCGCCGCCTCCTGCTCGATCTCCTCGAGCAAGCCGACCGTCGAGGCTTGCGCCGCCGGACAGGACAACCGCATCGCCATGCGGTCCTCCGTGGCCGACAACGCGAACGATGTCGCGGCGATTTCGCCGCCTGGCGCCTTGATCTCGGTCATACGTCCCCGGCGTTACACGCACCGGGGAGCGCCGACGGTCTGTCGGGCGTTCCCCGGAATGTTACTCTCGTCGGCGAAGGCGTTGAGCCGCCGCTCTTCCCTGCCGGACGATCAGAATCCCGCCACTTCCTCTTTTTCCAGAGGAATGATGTCTTCGGCGCGGGTCGGCGTCCGATGGGCCGTGCCCTTCGGCGGCGTCGGCGCCTTATCGGTTCGTTTCTTGATCGCGGCCCCGATGCGGTTCTTCATCGCCGCCGTGCGGCCCGGTACCGATGGTCCCGAGGACCGGTGCGCATCCCCCACGCTGTGGGACGGGCTGTCGGCAAAGCGCTGATTGGCTCGCGCGCCTTCGACGATAA
>JAAZOE010000328.1 GCA_012797915.1 Candidatus Zixiibacteriota bacterium
CGACGAGATCGAGAGCTACAGGAGCAAGTTCGGCACCATGACGCCGGGCATCCTGACCATCGCCCGCGAGCCCGGCGGCTCGTTCTCGCTTATGATCGGGGAGGGGTTTCTGGAAAACTCGCCCGACCCGAAGAACGGCGGCAACCGCTGTCTGATCGTCACCCGTTCGGTTGAATTCGCCTCCGAGAAGGATCTGAGCCAGGCCGCTGCCTACCGCGAAGCGGCCGATGGCAGACTTCGTCAAGCCGGGTCGGCCGATACCATCGGCCCCGAAACCCTGGAACAGCTCGACCGCCTGATCGCAACGGCCGGAAAGGCAATCTCCGAGGGGAAAGAATAACGATCGCGTTTCGTATCCGCCGCTGACACGGCCATCCAACCGCGCTCGCGCAGGCCTTGCCGCCAAGAGTCATCTCAAGGCGGTTTTTCTTTGCCGATGATTATCGCGGTTTCTTGAGCTTGAAGAGCCCTTCCAGGACGGGATATCCCGAGCGGTCGAATCGGCCGTTCTTCAGCAGCGGGTCAGTCACCAGTTCGATGCCCGGACGAAACAACGGAATGACCCCATAGGTGCCAACCAGGATCTGCTGAACCTGCCCGAACGCCTTGTCGCGGTCCGCCGGTCTGTCGAACCGGCAAGCCGCATCGGTTTCCCTCCAGGCGGGATTGTCCAGCCGTTCCTCGGCGGGAAGAAGTGCGTTTTGATCGTTCAGCGCCATGACGGCCTCGATCAATCCGAACGGGAATCCTTGGTCGGCCGCCGATACGAAAGTCAGATCGATATCCGGGCAATCACCCATCACGGCTCTGCGCGTCTCAGCCGGAATGTCCATCGAACCGGCGATATCGGACAGGAAACCGGCGGTTTCCATCAGATGACGATCATCGTAGGCAATGGCCAGCGGTGTCGCCGGAATCATCAGGACATTCACCAGCGCCCGCGCCCGGGCGGTATCATAGGGAATAAGGCGCCTCGTATCCGTCGAGTCCGGGCCGGCGCACCATCGGTCGGACGATTCTACGGTACCCGAGGGGTAATAAAGATGCGCCCGGTCGGGATCGAAGGCCGCATAGAGGGCCAAGGCGATATTTTTCACCGGGCCCGCCGATTTTCCGATTCTGGGAATCATGGCGGCCATATATGGATACCGGGCGGCGACCCGTCCGGATTGCGCGCCGCCGTCTTCGAACCCAAAGCCGATATATCCATCCAATCGTTTCTGCCCGAAATCCTCTCGCATCCGCGAGGGCAAATCGTAGGGAACGATCGTCAGTTTCGAAAACCGCGGTCTGCGGCCGCGAAAACCGGCGTTGGGAATAAAAATCTTTTTACCGTCGATTCCCGTTTCCAACAGCACCAGCGGACCGGTGCCCCGGCCGCGGATGTCATAGACGGCGAAATCGGGATGGGACAGAAACCACGAGGCCGATGGCAATGGATACCGCAAGGTCAGCCGGACAATGAGGTTTCCCTCGGATTCGATCCCGCCGGAGTCGGACGCCATCAGCCGGGAGAAGAAAAACCGGGTTAGATACGATTCGCTTCTTTGCCGCAGGTCGTTGAACAACCAGACCAGCGTGGCGGCGTCCAGTTGTCCCCCACCGGCGAAACGGATATTGGCCGGAAGATAAATTCTTAGTTCTTTTCCATCGATCCGGATCGAATCGGCCAGATTGGGCGCGAGGGAAGCGTCGTTTCCTTTCAGCAGAGTTTCATGTTCCGGATCGATTAGCGCTATCGGCAGTTCGGTGCCCAAACGGATGGCAGCGGTGGAGTCGATCCCGGTTACGGTGACCCGTCCCCGGCAGGCGGTGGTCACCCGGTTCGTATCCAGATCGGATACCGGTCGGCTGAACGAAATCCATGGCCCGGCATATTCGAGCGCTCCGGATGCGGAGGTCGAATCGCCGCAGGAAATCTCGAACGGCGCCCCGGCGGCCAATCCCGTCTCGGTCCCGGCCGCGAAATAAACCCTCCCCGCCCGAACCTGAAGGATATCGACCTCGATTTCCTGTGAGCAGGCGCCTGTCGCCAGGGTAAGGCAAAGGAATAACCAAACAGTCCGTATCTTCATCATCCCGAAAGCATCCTCGGCCCAAGATAGAGGCTTCCCCGGCAGGTGTCAATCAATTGAAAACGAATCGATCCGGTTGACGACCCGATCGTTTGGCGCTCAGTCAACCGCTGGCGGGATGATTTTGCCGATGTCGTGAAACCTATCGACACCCGGGTCTGTTCAAGGTATGACAACGATGCGAACTGACAACGAGGGATAAGATGACCGAGACGAAGCGGCGCAACCGATTGACGGGTTCCAACTCGCCGTATCTTCTGGCCCATGCCGAAAACCCGGTGGATTGGTATCCGTGGGGCGATGAAGCGCTGGCCAAAGCCAAAGCCGAGGACAAACCGATCTTCCTTTCGATCGGGTATAACGCCTGTCATTGGTGCCACGTCATGGAACGGGAGTCGTTCGAAAACAAGGCGGTCGCCGATTTCCTCAACCAGCACTTTGTCTCCATCAAGGTCGACCGCGAAGAACGACCCGATATCGATCACATCTACATGCAGGCGGTGATCGCTTTGACCGGAAGCGGCGGATGGCCGATGTCGGTCTTTTTGACTCCCGAGGGCAAGCCGTTTTTCGCCGGAACCTATTTCCCGCCGCATTCGATTCCAGGCCGGCCGGGATTCCTCCATTTGATCACCGAATTGGCCAAAGCCTATCAGGAAAGCCGGGGGGAAATCATCCATTCCGCCAAAGAAATCACCGATAATCTGGCAGCCAGCGCCCATGCCGCCGTCCCCGCCCGGGCCATCGACCGGCGGGTGATCGAGGCGGCGGCTCAGGTCTATCTTTCCGCCTTCGATTCCCGATTCGGCGGCTTCGGTCCGGCCCCGAAATTCCCCCAAGCTTCGGTGTTGTCGTTTCTGTTCCGGGCCTCCTTGGTTACCGGCAACGGCAAATATACCGAGGCGGCCCTGATCACGCTGGACAAAATGGCCCAGGGGGGCATCTACGATCAGATCGGCGGTGGATTCCACCGGTATGCGACCGACTCGAAATGGCTGGTGCCGCATTTCGAGAAAATGCTCTATGATAACGCCCTGCTGGTGACGCCGTATCTGGAGGCGTTCCAGATCACCGGTGAAAAACGGTTCATCGATGTTGTCCATGGCATTTTGGGTTACCTCCGGCGCGTGATGACTTCCCCCGAGGGAGGCTTGTATTCCAGTCAGGATGCCGACACCGATGGCGAAGAAGGGAAATATTACCTTTGGAACAGAGAGGAAATCGAAACCTGTCTGGAAAATGACGCTGATTGGTTCTGCAGGTACTACGGCGTCACGGCCGAGGGAAACATCGGCGACGGCAGCAATATCCTGCATCGCGGCGACCATTCAATCTTCTCCATGAAGGCAATCGGAATGTCCGATACCGGTTTGGTCGAGCGACTCGACCGGACCAAAGCCCTGCTCCTCGAAAAACGGAGCCATCGACCGGCCCCCTCAACCGATGACAAGATTCTGGCTTCCTGGAACGGTCTGGCCATATCGGCCTTCGCGCAGGCGTATCAGGTGACCGGCGACGATCAATACCTGACCTCCGCCCGCCGAGCCGCTGATTTTGTCCTTACCCGGATGACCGACGGCGAGACGCTGTTCCACAGCTGGCGCGCCGGCAATCTGCTTCGGGTGGAACTCCTCGAAGATTACGCCTTCATGATTGCCGGACTGATCGACCTGTACCAGGCTTCGTTCGATGAAACCGTCCTGACGGCGGCTCGTCGTCTGGCGGAGCGTTCGCTCGCTCAGTTCTCCGACCAGGGCATCTTCTATTCCACCCCTCGCGGGGCCGATGACCTGATTATCCGGCCGCGCAACCTGACCGACGGGGCCACGCCATCGACCGGCTCGGTCATGATTCTGAACCTTCAAAAACTGGCGGCCATTACCGGCGATCCTGTTCTTTCGGAGGAAGGCAAAAAATCGCTGGCGGCGGTTTCCGGGCTGGCCGCCCGCCTGCCGCAGGCCGAGGCGACCCTCCTTATGGCCGGTTGTTTCGCCCTGTCGGCACCGGTCGAAATCGCGCTGACCGGCGGCGTTTTGGCCGATTTCATCCCGTTTCATAAAGCGATCCATACCCGATTTATCCCCCATAAAGTCATGGTCGGCGGCGGCGATGGCGACGAGTCGGAACTACCATTATTGCAGGGACGGACGGGGGCCGAAACGCCCACTTGCTTCGTCTGCCGCGACGGCGTCTGCCGTCTCCCGGTGACCGACCCCTCCCGGCTGGAAAGCGAACTGGCCGCCGCTCTCCAGCCATAGCCCTTAGCCATAAACGACGGCTTGGGGTGGATTTCCCCGCCGCGGTGGAGAGGTTTTTTTATTGCGGTCGGCACGGGGGCGGTCTATTATCGTGATGATTGTGGATGAACATCGGGCCGGGGAGATCGGCGACAATATCCGCGATATCCGGGCGCGAATCGACCGGGCTGCGCGCGAAACCGGCCGCGCCGGAACGGATATCACCCTGGTAGCGGTCTCCAAGACCTTTCCGGCGGAGATGATCGAAACTGCGGTCGCCTGCGGTGTAACCGACATCGGCGAAAACCGGGTCCAGGAGGCCGCCGGCAAGATCGAACGACTGGGCAAAATCGCCCGCTGGCATCTGATCGGCCATCTGCAATCGAACAAGGCCGCGATAGCCGTACGGCTCTTTGATATGATTCAATCGCTCGACTCGGTCCCCCTGGCGCAAAAAGTCTCGCAGGCGGCCGTGGCGCAGGGCAGGACGATCACCTGCCTCATCGAGGTGAATTCCTCCGGCGAGACGACAAAATTCGGCCTGCC
>JAAZOE010000329.1 GCA_012797915.1 Candidatus Zixiibacteriota bacterium
AGCCCGGCGGGATTCCAATAGACGGCGGAGGCATCATCGGCCACGGCAGTGAAGGCCTCGCCCAGCCCCATCGCCTTGGCCCCGACCCCCACGCGAAGGAAACCGGCGGTTGACAGGGCGCCATCGGCGGCGATAGTGACACGGCCGAAGACCGCAGCGACGATGGCGGCCAGTAGCCAAACCAGGAGGATCAGTTTCACGGTTCTCATAGGTCATCCACCCCAAGTTTAATTCGACTCGGAGTAGGTACAATATCTATGCCACGGCAGGGTATTGCGGGCCGGTTTCGACGGTAAAGATGCGGTTTCAGCTTCTGGTTGCAGTCCATTATCTTACAACAACTTACCAGCACGGCCCCGGACACGATCTCAGTTTGGAGGAAAGTTCCCGGCGCCGGCGATAGGGGGCGAATCCCATAGCCTGGTAACGCCTTGAACCGATTGGGCGAAAAACGGCGCCGTTTTTCGCTAATCCGATTATTTCGAACGACTTCCCGTGTCATGTTCAAACGTTGCGCAACTTAGTCGTTTAATCGGTCTTTTGCCGCTATCCCTTAATATCCATAGGCCGCAAAATCCACCCAAAAGCCTCCATTTTTCGGAAGCTATCGGTGTTGAGTATCTCTGTCAAACAAAATATGGCGTTGGGCGTTCCCGGCCGGCACCGGGCGCGGGGCCATCAGCAAGTACCGCGAGTACTATTCAGCACGACCTCATGTTCAGATACGCAACCGTTCGGCGATGTCGCCGATAACCGGCAGTTTATTGGTTCGACCCTGCATGGCGAAAACGATCCCGGCCACGGCCGCCCCGATGCAGCCGATAATCATGGCCGTCCAGAACAACTGGCTCAGGTGCGGGAAGGAAAAGACGAAGGCGACGATTTCCAGGAAAAAGAGAATCAAACCCTGCCGGGCGTGAAAGAAGGCATATTTATCGTCGCGCATCTTCATCAGCGGCACGAAACAGAGAAAAGGGATGTAGGCCAGGATGGCCGCCATGCGGCTCTCCTCGGTGAGTTGACCCGTTCCAGCCGGAGGAGTATCCAGAATCGGAACGGCGCCTGGATCGGCCGGTTCCGGTTCCGCCTGTTTATGATCGAAGAATGATTCCGCCATGCTATCTCCCCGGTTACAAATCCCAGACCATTTCCTCGCCATAGGCGGCCGACAACAATCGGATCGGCTCCCCCTGAGGCCAGACTTCCATGACCTCGCCGTTTTCGACGACTGCAAACCGGAAACTGACCTCCCCTTTGCCGTCGGCGAAGAACATGGCTTTTTTCAATCCGATTTCGGCGATCTCCTCGACTCCCAGAAGGATATCCACCTTATCCCCGGCCCATTCCGGCAGGGCCTCGATCCCCCGGGCCGAGATCAGGATCTCCCCCTTCCGGGGCCCGACCACATCAAGCTTGAGGCCGGCGGCGGGATTGTCAAGCAAAAACCGCTTGGCCGTGAAGTCGACCCGCAGGTACAGATGGCGATCGTCGGTAACATAGAAGATTTGGGAGACGATCGGGGCGGCGCGATGCATGGCGTTGCCGGCCTTGAGACAGTCGAACCGTCCCGCCCCCAGCCATTCGTAATAATGGGTCAATTTTCCGTCAATCGTCGGGGTAATCGTTCCTTCCGGTTCGGTGGCGAAATTCTCGGGCAGACCGGAGGTGATCGGCGAGAACAGGCTGCCCGGAACCGGCAATCCCAGCGCCGTATAGACCGACATCAGATGCGAACGATAGATAAGGTCAAACACCTCGTTCTGCGGGCCGCGATGCTCATCGCCGTACCACCAATTCCAGTCGGACCCCTCGGCCACCAAAAGGGATTTCTCGGCCGCCGCCAAGCGGGCGGGATCGGCCTCGGGATGTTCCTGCTTGAAGACGGAGAAGGCATGTCGGGCTTCCCAGAGGAGGTCCCATGACCGGTTGTCTTCGGGATGGCCGATCCAGACGCGGAGGTTGTGATTGATCCAGGACCCGGCCTGGACGCTCTTCAGCGGCAGGGCCGGCACCTTCTGCATCGCTTCCGCCATGGTCACGGTGGTGATGGCCGGGTCGGAGGCCAGACGGGCAAAGAGAAGTTCCAGGAAGGTGTCGCCGTCGTGGCGATAATATTCCCAGCAGTTTTCGCCGTCGAGAATGATGGGGGCGACGACATCGCGCGAACCGGCCCCGGCGGTATCGGCCAGATGGTGGAGCTGGTCCATGAAATCGCCGACGGCCTTTTCCTCATCCCACCCCGAATAAATGAAGCCGATGCGATCGGACAGGGTATGGTCGCGGAAGAACAGGCGAATCGGGCCGACGGCGGTCTGATACTCATATGGGGCATACGGCGAGTACTGATCGGTCGACTGCCCGCCTTTGGCCAGAGAGCCGAACAGCACCTGCTCATCGGTGGCCGCCCAGGCCACCCCCTGCCGAGCCATGACCTCAAGAGCGGCCTCGGACACCGCTCCCTCGGACGGCCACAT
>JAAZOE010000330.1 GCA_012797915.1 Candidatus Zixiibacteriota bacterium
CACCAGTGCGGATTTTCAGCGACCGGTGCTCCGGTTTGTCGAAATCGAGCGTGGCCGTCCCCTGCAGGCCGTGCCACGGCAGGCCGCGCATATACGCCATTCCGGCCGTGAAGGTAAACGGCGTCCGCTCCTTCTCCTGGGCCAGTTTCAGACGCGCCCCGATGATATCCTGCAGTCGCACGCCGGCCTGCAGATTATCCCAAATCTGGACCTGTCCGCCCACATCGAGACCGTACCCGTAGGCCGACAGATTATCGATCGACTGGTTGACGAGTTTCAGCGTCAGTCCGGCATGGAAACGACCATCGAACTGCCGTCCATAGGCCAGCATCAATTGCGTCTGCGAAGCGCGGAAATCGCCGATATCCATGGTCAGATCCCGGCGGCCGATATCATCGGTGCCGATCCGCATCGCTCCGATCCCGAATGATCCCGGCGAGCCCATTGGATACACGTAGGCGATGTAATCGTACATCGTCCCCTCGAAAAGGAACGTATGCAAGAACGACACTTGTTGGGTCCCCAGCCGGGCGATCCCGGCCGGATTATAGTAGATGGCCGTGGCATCGTCGGCCAGGCCGACGAATCCATTGCCCATGCCCATCGCCCGGGCCCCGGCGCCCAGATGGAACACCGTCTCGGTTCCGCCATCGTCGGCGGTCACCGCTGCGGCCGTCCAGAAAAGCACGACCCACACCGCTATGACCGTCAGCGCCCGTTTCATTTCACCACCGCGATCTTGACCTTGGCCGTCAGGCCGCCCTCGGCCACCTTGATGACGGCGACATAGACGCCGTTGAGGACGACGACCCCTTCACCGTTGCGGCCGTCCCAGAACACCCCTCCGTTGACTCCGGCCTGTCCTCCCGGACCGCCGGCGCCGAAATGCATCTGCCGCACCTTCTCCCCGGTGGCCGTAAAAATCATGATCTCGACGTCGGAAGCCGCCGGCAGGTAATACCGGATTTCTGTCTGCCCGACATCCGGATTGAACGGATTGGGATAATTCTTGAATGATTCGCCCAGGTTCTCGGCAATGATCGCCTGCGGCAGAGAGATGGAAAACGGCTTATCCAGAAGCCCGTAAACCGGGGCCGGATCCCCGGCGCGCGGCCCTTCAGAAATCTCGGCGGAAAAATCATCACCGTTCATCTGGATACCGAAATAATCGACCGCGGCCTCCGGCTTTAACGTCAGGCGTAATTCCAGCCCGGTCGCCTGACCCGGTCTGATGACCAGATCGGTGAAACGGAATGCGGCCCGACCCCCGCTGAAATTCAACGTCGTGACCGCCGCCCCCCCGGCATCATAGAACGCGCTGCCCGAATCGGCTATCAGTGCCGCTGCATCAAGCTGACGCCCATCGCGGTCGGTCACGGTCAGCGTTACCGCTTTCAGGCGGACGGAATTGCGGGTGTCGTTGGTGACGTTTTGGATATCCATCCGGAACAACGGCGTCGTCACCCCCCGCTGCAGCGGTGCGGTTACCAGAGTTTGGACATCAATCACCAACCGGGTGATCGAAGCCCGCACCGCGAACGGAAACACGATCGGGCCGCCCAGTCCGGGGATCGGCTGCCCGGTGTTGCGGTCCAACGGAATCTCCGCCCAGGAAATCGTGAACGCTGAATTGATATCCTGCTCCGGCGCGGTCAAGCTCCAAATCACGGCCGTGTCCAGGGCCTTCTCCACCGGAAAGACAACCCCGAAATCGCCGGGGCCGTCATATCCCAGAGCCAAAGCTCCGCCGATCACCCGGGCCAGGTCGGCCGGTTCGAATTGCACCTTCACCGCGAACGGTTCGCCGTAATCGAGGTACGCCACCGCATTGGGAATCGACACCGAACCGGGGGTCAAAACCACCGCCGCCGGTGTCTGAATGACGATCGCCGCCTGATTGTCGATGGCGGGCACGATCGTGAACAGCGCCGAGGGTTCGATGGTCAGGGTAAATACCTCCGCGGGATTCGGCAGCGTATCGGCCGTCACCGGCACGGTCACGACCGCCGTATCACCCGGGAGAATGCTGTCCAAAACGATACCGATGGCGCCGTCGGACGGAATAGAACCGCCATCCGAGGCAACCTCGAGGGCAATCGGTCCGGAAATTTTCTGGTTTGAATGATTGACGATGCGAGCGGTCATCGTGAACGCCTGTCCGGCGTTGACGTATGGCGGATTGGGCACGTCCAGGTCAAACGACAGCACCTGCAAGCCCGGCAGGGCCTCGACCACGATGGGGAACGGGAAGACCAGCTCGGTATCGACCGCGCGGCCGGCCTCGAGACCGATGAGGTGCAATCGTCCGCTGATTTCCTTTCCCACCCAGGAAGCAGGAATCGTCATGGGTTGTGCGGTCACCCGGTTCGGGCCGGGGGAAAGGACCGGGGCCTCTTCCGCCAATATTGCCGAACTGGAAACGGAGCCATCGGTCAGGGCCAAGAGGCACTGTCCGCCATCGAGTGCCGTCGTGGTAATGCCGCCCAGCATGAGATCGAACGCGAACGGCACCTGCGTGCCAACCGTCACCCGGCTCGGCGTCACCGACTGCGGCGACACCGCATATGACGCGCGGGCGACGATCACTAGGCCGGCCGACAGAGTCTCCGGCGCCGACTCGTAGGCCATTGATCCCGCTTGGACATCATCGACAACCAACGCATATCGAAGCTGATAGCGATAGTTTCCGGGCGGCGTCAGGCTGTCGATATACATGGATAAAGAATTCGTAATCTCGGGCGACCAATCAAAGGCTCCTGCCCATTTGGCCGCGAGGGCGGAAAGCGTGTCTCTGACGATGCTGAGGTACCCGGTCAGGCTGGCAGCGTATGGGAAGGAACTGGTATTGCCGAAAGTGATCGATCCCGTGGTCTCGAAATCGCCCTGGATGACGGTGTCGGGCAGATTCGAGGCGATAGTTGCCAGCGGCGTAAACGGGGTTATATCTACGGTCTGCTCAAGCGTATCGATGACTTCCACGGAGTCGTCATTGACCGCATACCACGACCGGGATTCAATGATGAAGGTGTGCATGCCCGGCCCCGGCCAGGCGACCGGAGAGGGCTTGGGCATAAAATTGCACCCATCCGGATCACCGGGCTGGGGCAGGCAATTCGACGGCCAAGAGTATAGTCTTTGAAGAGAGTCGCTTTCGACGAATCCTGCCAGATAACTGATGCGGGCTGGAGCGAGATTCCCGGGATTGGTCGCCGTACCCTGAAACCGGAAATGCCAGTTCTGCGGGATTGTCGCCGGGATATGCGGCAAGTCAAGCACGCTCAGGATGATCCCGTTGGCGTAAAACGATGCCTGACCCGTAATCGATCCCTCATCTCCGGACACTTTCAGAGTAATCGTCACCGGTCCCGGACCACCGGAGTAGCGATAGCCGACCAGCGACGCGACGCCGTCGATGAATTGACCGGCGCCAATCGTATCGGGAGTAATGTCGCCGCGATCGACCGCCATTGCCACCGCATCCCCCAGCGACGAAAAATCCGTCTTGACGTTGTGGAACTGGTCATAGACGGTCACGGTCGGAGAGCCGATGAAGGGATGTCCGGCAAACTGGGTGGCATCGAGGGCAATGCCGAATATCGCCGCCGGGCCGGGGACGACAGTGATAAGCCCGGAGGAAGCCGTCAACTCGCCATACTGAGCGACAACTCTCCCCACGCCGCTCAGACGGGCGAACAGGTAATGACCGTACAGGACGCCGATAGAGTCCAGATTCGGGTCCAAACCCAATACCACCGGCCCATCGCCGGCCTGATTGCCGTATTGGTCGAACAAATGAGTCGCGAAAAGCACCTAGTCGCCGGCAGTGAGCGTCAGGTCCTCCGTTGGTGATAGAGACAAACCGGCGGGTAGATCGGCCGTCAAGGCGAACGATTCGCTCAAGGCCGGCCCGGCCACCGTCTGGCCAAAGGTATTGTCGATCTTCACCGAGACATGGTGGTCGGTCGCCGTGGTCGCGTTCGTGACCGAGTGAAACGTGAGGTAGATAAAATACGGTCCGTTGGGACCGGGGACATCTTCACTGAACCGCACCACCACCGACTGGGAATATACGAAAACCCAGGTTATTTGCGGATCGGGCGAAAGCGAGTCGGTATCGCGATACGTGACGGAATCGATAGTCCGCAAGCCGAATTCGGTCGGAAACGTCACCACGGCCTGCCGTCCTCGGAGCAAACCTCCCGAATTGAATGTATAGGGGGGCAACTGGAAACCGACTTGGTGGGCCGTAATCCGCCCGACGGTGTCGTTGGCCAAGGTATCGGTGACCAGCTTCAATTCCGCCGGTAACGGAGGAATGGCATTGATGGAATCAACCACCCCCTGCGACTGATAGGGCGTATCCAGATAGGTTATACCATAACCGCCACCCCAAGTACTACTTGAAGCAATGAGCGCTATGACAATGAAGTACAATATGTTACGCATCACGGAACTGTAAATCGTTTAGACAGTTATCCGCCGCCTATAAGAGCAAATTATATGCCCCTGCCGGATAAGGTACGTTCAGCAATTTCCTTCCGAACTGCCTTATATACGACTTATAGAATCGCATTATTTGCCGGAATGAGCCCAAAGGGTGGTAACGAGTTAGAAGACACCGTTCGGGGGCAGTAAAACGACCGAACCATTGCGATGAATCTCTCCCTCCCAGTCCGCTCATGTCACTGCATACGATTGCATGTTTTGAGTTTACCTCTGCACAAGTCTACCCCCGCCATGCAGGAACAGAGCAGGTATTCCGAATCCGCTTCGCCAATTCCGGCGGCCGGACCACAGCCGGAGCCGGAATTTTTTGATTATTTTTCGGTACTCCCCAAACCCCTAATCGCTTTGAAGCATCGCCGCCCGAACGGTATTGTGCAACAGCATGGCGATCGTCATCGGGCCGACCCCGCCCGGCACCGGAGTAATCCAGGAGGCCTTCTGCCGACAGGCTTCGAAATCGACATCCCCGCAGATCGTATACCCTTTGGGCGCGCCCGCATCAGGGACCCGATTCACCCCCACGTCGATAACCACGGCCCCTTCCTTGATCATATCCGCCGTCAGGAATTTCGGTTTCCCCATGGCGGCGACGACAATGTCAGCCCGGCTGGTTTCGGCGGCGATGTCGACCGTGCCGGTGTGACAGACTGTCACCGTGGCATTACAGCCGTCCCATTTCTGCATCAGGATAGCGGCCAACGGTTTACCGACAATATTTCCCCGCCCGAGAATGACGACCTTTTTCCCCTTGGGATCAATATCGGTCTCATCCAGCAGGCGTACGATCCCATATGGTGTGCAGGGCAGGAAGATCGGGGAACCTAGGAGCATATACCCGACATTGACCGGATGAAATCCATCGACGTCCTTGAGGGGATTGACATTAAGGACCGCCTCCAGCTCATCCAGATGTTTCGGCAGCGGGGATTGAATCAGGATACCATGCATGTCCTTCCGTTCGTTGAGCTCGCCAATCAACCGATGCAACTCCTCCGCCGTCGTCTCCGCCGGTCGCTTGATGACCTCGCTGACGATCCCCATTTGGCTGCAGGCTTTGGCCTTGCCGTTGACGTAGATATGGGACGCCGGATCATCGCCGATCAACACCGCCGCCAATCCCGGTTTGATCCCCCGCGAGGCCAAGGCCTCGATATCACACTCGACTTCCTTTTTCACCCGTTCGGCAATCGCCTTGCCGTCAATCAGCTTCCCCTGCATCCTCAATCTCCTCGTATGGGTTTTTCAGCGGCAGGGACAGATCCAGCGACAAACAGAACCGCTCGATCGCCGTCGCCCTGCCTTGGTGTTGCGGATCGAAATCGATGATCACTCCCGATATCCGGACGTCGTCTTCGGCCACCGACAACCGTTTCGGCATGCCGGTCAAAAACCGGTCCAGCGCCGGACCCTTGCGCATCCCCAGGATGGAATCAAAGGAGCCGGTCATCCCAACGTCGGTAATATAGGCCAGACCCCGGGCCGAGATCGATTCATCGGCCGTCTGAACATGGGTATGCGTGCCGACCACCGCCGAGACGCGGCCGTCGAGGTAGTAGGCCAGCGCCTCCTTTTCGCTGGTTGCCTCGGCGTGCATGTCAACGATGATGATATCAGGTCGGGTATCGAACGAATCCAGGATATCGTCGGCCGTCCGGAAGGGACAGTCGATATGGTACATGAAGGTCCGGCCCATCAGGTTAATCACGGCTATGGTCACTTCCCCGACTGTCGCGACGTAATGCCCCCGCCCCGGCGCCCCCAGTGGGTAATTCGCCGGACGGATGATCCGCGGCTCCCGGCCCATATATTCGCCGATGCCGTTGCGGTCCCAGATATGATTGCCGGAAGTCTGGCAATCGACGCCGTAGGCGAAAACCCGCCTGGCCATCTCCGGGGTAATCCCGAAACCGCCGGCGGCATTCTCGATGTTGGCGATGGTGAAGGCGACATCATGCTTGAACTGCAGCCGTTTGGTCATCTGCGACAGGATATACCGCCCCGGTTTGCCGACCACATCGGCGATGAAGATAACCTTGAACCCGGCCATTACTTGGCGTACTCCACGGTCCGCGATTCGCGGATCACCGTGACCTTGATTTGCCCCGGATATTCCATGACTTCCTCGATCTTGCGGGCAATGTCGGAGGCCAGAATGGACGAGGCCAGATCATCCATCTGTTCGCACTCGACGATCACGCGGACCTCGCGTCCGGCCTGAATGGCATACGCTTTGGCCACCCCTTTGAATCCGTCGGCCAGCTCTTCCAGTTTTTCCAGCCGCTTGATGTAACTCTCCAATGGTTCGCGACGCGCCCCCGGACGGGAACCGGAGATGGCGTCGGCCGCCTGAATCAAAATCGGGTACGGCGATTCCTGCGGGACATCGCCGTGATGCGATTCCACGGCATTGATGACAATCGGGTTCTCGTTGTACTTGACCAGCAGCTTGGCCCCCAGCTGGGTGTGGGTTCCCTCCGTCTCCCGGTCGACCGCCTTGCCGATATCATGCAGCAGCCCGGCTCGCTTGGCCAGGTTCGCGTCGAGTTTCAACTCGGCGGCCATCATCCCCGCCAACATGGCCACCTCGCCGGAATGACGCAGGACGTTCTGCCCGTAACTGGAACGGTATTTCAGCTTGCCCAGCAGCTTGATGATTTCCTGATGCAGGCCGTGGATGCCGATTTCGAAAGCCGCCTGCTCTCCGGCCTCGCGGATGATCACCTCCATGTCCTTCTCGGCCTTCTCCACCACCTCCTCGATACGGGTCGGATGGATACGGCCGTCGGCCACCAGCTTCTCCAGCGCCATCCGGGCGATCTCCCGCCGGATTGGATCGTACCCCGACAGGATCACCGCCTCCGGGGTATCGTCGACAATGACGTCGATCCCGGTGGCAGTCTCGAAGGAACGGATGTTGCGCCCTTCGCGCCCGATGATCCTCCCTTTCATTTCGTCGTTGGGCAGATTGACCACCGAGACGGTCGACTCGACCGTATTGTCGGCGGCGCAGCGCTGGATTGCCTGGATGACGATCTCCTTGGCTTCCTTCTCGGCGTCCCGTTCGGCCTTTTCCTTAATCTCTTTGGCCGCCGCGGCCGCCTCCTGACGGGCCTTGCCGATCATATTTTCGATGAGAATCTGCTTGGCTTCCTCGGCCGACATGCCCGAAATCCGTTCCAGCTGGACGTTTTGGTCGGCGATCAGGCGGTCCAATTCCTGTTCCCGCGCGGCGACCCCCTTCTCGCGGCCGGTCAGCACTCGTTCCTTGTCGACTACCGTCTTTTCCCGGGCATTGAGGGTCTCGACCCGGCGGCCGATATCCCGTTCCTTGTCGGTGATCCGCCGCTCGATTTTGGCGATTTCGTTCTTTTTATTCTGAATGTCGCGCTCGAAGGCGGACTTGGCCTTGAACCATTCGTCCTTGGCTTCCAGCAGGGCTTCTTTCTTGCGAATCTCCGCTTCCTTCTCCGCCTCGGCGATAATCTTGCGGGCGAACTCCTCGGCGTTAGCCAGTTTCCGTTCGCCGATCCGTCGCGAGAAATACCAGGCCAAAGCGGAAGAAACGATCATCGCCAGAAGCGCCACGAGTACAATAACCAGCGTAGTTTGCATCCGTCGGCTCCTTTTCCATTGAAGAGCACGTGTGTATGGACAGCGAGTCGAGAGGAAAACAAGAGGCGACGGACCCAGAGGGGGGGGCCCGGGAATGGCCTTATTCCGGCAAAGCGGGCAGCTTCTCGTCCAAAAGCGAAATCATCTCATGGGTCCGCCGTTCCACGACCGACAGCTCCGATTGCCCGATGTTCCGCGCCGCGAACAGCTCGTCCGCCAGATTCAGCGCGGCCAGCACCGCCACTCGGGACGGCGACTTGTTGGGCACCTTCTCCGCCAGATCGCGCATGGCCCGATCCACGTATTCAGCCACTTGGCGAATGTACGCCTCGTCGTTGTCCGAACGGATGGCGTATTCTTCGCCGTATATATTCACATGGACGATGTTATCCAACGATCCCATCTTATGCATCCGCCGCCCGGCGGCCGGGTTTGCCTTTCGCTCTAATCCTCTCCGTCACGTTGCCATATCTATCGGTCGACACCCTAGCCGGTGTCAACTAAAATTCCGGACCGCTTTTCTCGTAATTGCTGATCCGGCTCAACAAAACCTCGATCTTCTCCTTGATCGACGCCGAGACCCGGCTCCATTCCGCCTCCCGCTTGGCCGAGGCGGCCTTCTCCTCGTGAAGTTGCCGTTTCAAATCGTCGTTTTCCTGCCGAAGCCCCTGGCACTTCTCGGTCAGGGCGTCTATATGCGCAACCGCCTTGCTGATTCGTTCTTCCAGCTTGGCAAAGGCATCCATATTCATCGTTATTCCCTCAAACGCGCCTTGAATTTCCGGCCCAGATATTCCACGATCCGGCCGTGCACCCGGTCAACTTCTTCATCTTCCAGCGTCTTTTCCGCCGACCGGTAACTGATTGAAAAGGCCAGCGATTTTTTTCCGGCCGGCACCGGTTCCCCGGTAAACAGGTCGAACAGGCTGGCCGACTCCACCAATTCCCCCCCGACCGTCTTAATCTCAGTCAATACTTCATCGGCGGTCACCGGATTGTCGACGATAACGGCCAAATCCCGCGCCGAGGCGGGGAATTTCGGCAATGGCACAAACGGTTTCCGGGGTTTTTCCGCCGCCAAAAGCGCAGTTAATTCGAGCTCGGCCGCATAACAATCCTGCTTGATATCGAACAGGCGGGCAATCCGCCGGTCGACCCGTCCTCCCCGACCGACGACCTTTTCCCCGCACCGGATAACTACCGATTGGGCGGGGTCGTATCCCGGCGCCGGCTCCAGATGAAGCGACGCCGGCTCCAACGACAGCCCCTCGGTCAGCGCCGCCAGGACCCCTTTTAGTTCGAACAGGTCGCTGGCGAACGATTTCCCCTTCCAATATACGCCGTCAGGCTTGCCGGTCAGGAGCACGCCGACATACTCCGGCTCAAACGGCTCCTTGTCCCCCCGGAGATACACTTTGCCGACCTCAAAGATGGCCAGATCGACATTCCGATGACGGATGTTGTTCCCCCCGGATAGAAGCAGGGAATACAGCAGCCTGGTCCGCATCACCCCATACTCGTCCGATAAACCATTCGTGATTCGAATCGGGTCAAGGCCGGGATCTATCCTGAGCTGACGGTCGGCGTGGGCCATGCCGGTTCCCATCGTTTCTTCGAAACCCATCCCGGTGAGGATATTCCGAATGTCATCTTTGATGGTATGGTGACGATGGGTCGGCGTATAGAGCGGCCCGCTGTTCCGGCGGCTGACGGGAATGCTGTCCAGACCGTAGATGCGGGTCACTTCCTCAACCAGATCGATTTCACGGGTCACATCGGGACGATACGTCGGCACCGTCACGGACAACGTCTCGCCGGAGGCGACCTCCATGCCCAATCCGCGCAGCGTCTTTTCCATGAACGGCACGGCGATATCCGCTCCACTGATCCGCCGCACCTGCGCCGGACGGAGAGAGATCGTGACGGGAGAAATCCGCCGGGCGTAGTTGTCGGCAACCCCGGCCGCGACCTTTCCGCCCGCCAATTGCGTCATCAACACGGCGGCCCGGTCGGCGGCGCGGACGACCCCGTTAGGGTCGGCACCCCGCTCGAAACGATACGATGATTCCGACGACAATCCCAGTTTTCGCGCCGACTTGCGGATGACGCCCGGATCGAAATAGGCCGATTCCAGAAGAACGGTCGTGGTCGTATCGGCCACTTCCGATTCCAACCCGCCCATGACCCCGGCGGCGGCGACTCCCGCCTTGCCGTTCGTGATCAAAAGCACCGTCGGGTCGAGTCGATGCTCTTTACCGTCGAGTGTCGTGAACGGTTCACCGTCCCGGGCCCTTCTGACCACCACCTCTTTCGTCCCGAATCGGTCATAATCGAAACCGTGCAGCGGCTGGCCGGTCTCCAGCATGACGTAATTGGTGATATCCACGAGATTATTGATCGGGCGCAAGCCGCAGGCCAAAAGGCGCCGGCGTATCCACCAAGGCGATTGGCCGACCTTCAGATTTGTGATGATTCGGGCGGCGTACCGCGGGCAGGCCTGGGTATCGGCGATGGTAATCGTAATATAATCGGAAACCTTATCAGCGCTTTCCCCCGGGGGTTCGAACGCTGGGGCAAACGGTCGTCCCGCCAGCACGGCCAGTTCGCGGGCGACGCCGAGAGCCGATAGACAATCGGGACGATTGGGCGTGATTTCGAGGTTGCAAACCGGGTCATTTAGTCCCAGGTATTCGAACGCCGAAACTCCGACCGGGGCTTCCGGGTCCAGAACCATAATACCGGAATGGTCGGCGGAAATACCCAATTCATCCTCGGCACAGATCATCCCGGCCGATTTCACCCCGCGCATGGTGACCGGCTTGACCGTCAGTTCCCCTTTTAAATTCGCTCCCGGCAGGGCCAGGACGACTTTTTGGCCATTGGCGCAGTTGGGAGCGCCGCAAATAACCGAATGGACGGCGTCGCCGGTGTTCACCTCTGTCACCACCAGCCGGTCGGCATTGGGATGCCGCTCAAGTTTGATAATCTGACCGATAACGACCTGACGGAAATGTTCTGGTCGCGGCATTTCCAGCACGCAGGCGGTCCCCGACGCGGTTAACCGCCGGGCCGTCTCCTCCGGCGACCAGTCGATCCCGGACAATTCTTTCAACCAGCTATAGGGCAGTCTCATGGCCGATATCTATCGTATTTGCCGTATGAATCTGATGTCGTTCTCGAACAGCAGGCGGATATCATTGACCTGATAACGCAGCATCGCCGTCCGCTCCACCCCCATGCCGAAGGCGAATCCGCTCACCCGTTCGCTGTCATACCCGACGTTCTTGAACACCGCCGGATCGATCATCCCGGAACCGAGAATCTCCAGCCAGCCTTCATGTTTGCACACCTGACACCCTTTTCCCCCGCAGAGGAAACAGCGAATATCCACTTCGGCCGACGGCTCCGTGAATGGAAAGAAACTGGGCCGGTACCGCATCTCGACGCCAGGGCCGAAGAACTCGTAGACGAACGCCTCCAGCACCCCTTTCAGGTCGCTGAACGAGACATCGGTATCGACGTAAAATCCCTCCACCTGATGAAAGACACAGTGGGCGCGGGTATTGACCGCCTCGTTGCGAAAGACCAGTCCCGGAGCGATGATTTTGACCGGAGGGCGGCGTTTTTCGAATTCGCGCACCTGGACGCCCGAGGTATGGGTCCGCAGCAGCCGGTCTCCTTCAACGTAGAACGTATCCTGCTCGTCGCGGGCCGGATGATCGGGCGGGAAATTCAGGGCGCTGAAATTGTAGTAATCGGTTTCGATGTCGGGTCCGTCGGCGATTTCGAATCCCATTCGCTGAAAAATGTCGATGATCTGGTCCATGACCACCGTCACCAGATGCCGGTGGCCATAGCGGAGGGGCCGCCCCGGGAGGGTGATGTCGATCAATCCCGCCTCCGAGGATGCGCCCATCAGCTCCTCCCGGCGGGAAACGATCAAATCTTCCAGCTTCGTCTTGAGTTGATTGGCGCGCCCCCCGACATCGCGTTTCTGGTCGACCGTCAGGTCTTTCAGACCGCGCAGGATCGCCGTCAGGCGTCCTTTCTTGCCCAGGACGCCGACACGCAGTTCTTCCAGGGTCTCCAGCGTTCCGGCTTCGGCGATCTGCCGGACCGTCTCGGTTTCGAGCCTGCCCAACTCATCAAGGATGATTTGCATTGGGCAATCACGCCTTGATCATCTGCACCAGACGTTCGAAGGTGGCCATGTCGCGGGCGGCAATATCCGCCAGCACTTTCCGGTCCAGGTTGATACCGGACTTCTTCAGCCCGTCCATGAAGGTCGAGTAGTTGACCCCACAGAGCTTGGCCGCGGCCGAG
>JAAZOE010000331.1 GCA_012797915.1 Candidatus Zixiibacteriota bacterium
CTTCCGGTGACTATATCGAACCGCAATCCATGGCCGGGGCAGGTGATAATCCCGCGGTCGGCCTGCCCCCGGGCGAGATTGACGCCGGCATGGGGACAAAACGGGCTGATGGCGTAATAGGCGTCACCGAGGCGGTAGACGACGACATCGACGGCCTCCAGTTCGTACACTTTGAAATCATTGTCGGCGATCTCCTCGGCTGGACCGAGCCTGATTCGTTCACCCATGACCACCCCGTTGAAAGGAACGGATTATTCCGATGCCGGTTCGATCATCTCGATCGTTTCATCATCTCGACGGTCCGGACGGATAACCTCGGCGGTGCCGCCGGAGTATGCGACCAGCCAATCGACCACCTCTTCGGCCAGGACATCGGGCGTGGAGGCGCCGGCGGTCACGCCAACCGAGACCACGTCATCCAGCCAGGCCGGGTCGATTTCACCGGCGGAATTGATTAAATATGCCGCCCGGCAGACGGTGCGGGATATGTCCCGCAGACGTTTGGAATTGGCCGAACTATGGGAACCGACGATCAACATCAGGTCAACCTCCGGAGCCAGCTCCAGCACGGCTTTCTGACGTTGGCCGGTGGCGTTGCAGATGGTGTCGCAGACGATAATGCCGGGAAACAGCCGGGCGGCCTCGCGGCTGATGCGGGCGAACTCGACGGCATCGGCGGTGGTTTGTGAGGTCAAGGCCATTTTGCGATCGATGTTCCGGACGGTCTGGAGTTCCCGGAGGTCATGGATGACGACCATCCGCCCCTCCGGCGCCTGTCCGACCACGGCCCGCGTTTCATCGTGGTGCAGATCGCCGAAATGGATGATCTGATACCCATCGTCGATCAGCCGGCGGACAATCCGTTGAATCTTGATAACCAGCGGACAGGTGGCATCGATAATCTCCAACCCGCGCCGCTGCGCTTCTTCGAAAAGCGCCAGCGGGGCGCCGTGGGCCGGAACGATAATCGTGCCGCCGGGGGCATCGGCCACCGAGACCACGCGCCCGACGTTTCGCTCGGCGAGGTCTTTCACCACCGTATCGTTATGGACGATGTCATGAATCACGTTCACCGGCCCGACCTTATCCTCGCCGGTCCGCAGAGCGATCCGAATAGCCCGCGTCACCCCCATGCAGAAACCGTAGTGTCTAGCCAGTCGGATTGTCGTCAGTTTCGAACGCATCGCTCACCCGGGTTATCATTTGCCAAGGCCGGAAGGTGGTGGGTCCGTCCGGCGTCAAGAGATTATACGCCGTCTATCAGACGGAAATCGACAAGAATCCGGGGACCTCACGCCGTCACTTCGGCGGCGAACGTCAGCGCGAAATACCGATGCAAAAGAACGGAATCGGTCAATTCCGGATGGAAAGCCGACACCAAAACATTGTTCTGGGCCAGAAGCACCGGATCGCCGTCGCAGGTTAACAGCACCGCGACCCCATCGCCGACGCGGGTCACGCGGGGGGCGCGGATGAAAACCAGGTCCAGCCGGTGATCGACGCCGTCCAGTTGCATGTGCCCCGGGCGGATATCCGAAAAAAACTGCCGGCCGTACCCGTTGCGGTCGACGTCGATGTCGATGACGCCGTACGGATTCACCGTTTCGTCATTGACCCGGGCCGCCAGAAGGATCATCCCGGCGCAGGTTCCCCAGACCGGCCGGGAGCGGATATAGGCGGAAAACGTCTCCTGCAGGGAAAATCGCCGGAGCAAATCGGCGATGACAGTCGATTCTCCGCCGGGGATAATCAGGCGGTCGGCGCGGGAAAAATCATCCGCCGTCCGGACGTCGCAGGAAGAGACCCCGACCCGGTCCAGCATCTGCCGGTGTTTCTGATAATCCCCCTGAAGGGCCAGCACTCCCACAACGGGCGACGCCGTACTCATCGCGTATGCAACAGTTCCTCTTCCGAGATGCCGGCGACGCTGCGCCCCTTCATGCTGGCGCCCAGGCCGCGCGAGGCCTTGACCAACTCCAGCGGCTGGTCGTATTTGGCCACGGCGGTGACGATGGCCCTGGCCATCCGGGCCGGATTCTGCGACTTGAAAATGCCGGAGCCGACGAACACCGATTCGGCCCCCAGCTGCATCACCAGCGAGGCATCGGCCGGCGTAGCCACGCCGCCGGCGGCGAAATTCGGCACCGGCAGGCGACCCAATCCGGCCACCTTGATGACCAGATCGAGCGGCGCAGCCAGCTCTTTGGCCCGCGACGGCAATTCGTCCTTGCTCAGGACGGTCAGTTCCTTGATCTGTTTGTTGATCAACCGCAGGTGCTTGACCGCCTCGGACACGTCTCCGGTCCCGGCTTCCCCTTTCGTACGGATCATGGCGGCCCCCTCGCCGATTCGGCGCAAGGCTTCGGACAGGTTGCGGCAACCGCAAACAAACGGGATGCGGAAGGGGTGCTTGTCGATATGGTTTTCGTAATCAGCCGGGGTCAGGACCTCGGATTCATCGATGAAATCGACTTCGAGGGCCTGCAGAATCTGGGCCTCGGCGAAATGGCCGATCCGGCACTTGGCCATGACCGGAATAGTCACCGCCTTCTTTATGGCCTCGATAATCGCCGGGTCGGTCATCCGGGCGACGCCCCCTTCGGCCCGGATGTCGGCCGGAACCCGTTCCAGGGCCATGACGGCCACGGCTCCGGCTTCCTCGGCGATTTTGGCTTGTTCGGCCGAAGTGACATCCATTATGACGCCGTTGCGAAGCATCTCGGCCAGACCGATCTTGACGGTCATCAAATCTTTATGTTCAGCCATCGTCTCAACTCCCGGCAGAAACCGCCCCGGGGGATATCCCGGAGACCGGCTTCATGTGCCCAAAATACCGCGCGGCGCAGGCCGGCCCCATGCCGCCCGTCGCCGTCGCGTTCCATATCGTAAGATAACCAAAGGCCGAGGGAAACGCAAGCTTCCGCGGTTCGGCGGCAGTGGCGGTTGTCTAGCGATCGCCGCCGAGTCCGCCAAACGTCTGCTTTTTCAGCGATTTCTCGATATATTCCTGTTGCCTGACGAAGAACGGCCGGATTTCACATCCCTTTTCTTCGGTGCAGTCACAATGGCCGCCATCGACGCACAGGTTCACCGCCACGCGGCCTTCCATCGCTTCGATGACGTCCAAAAATGAAATCTCCTTGGCCGGTTTGGCCAGACGGTAGCCGCCGGTTACTCCCTGAAACGAGACGAGAATGCCGGCCCGGGTCAATTCCTTCAGAATCTTGGCCAAAAACTCACGGGGAATGCCGCGCTCGGAGGCGATCCGGCCGATGGAAGCCAACTCCCCTTTTTTCATCTGGGCCACGAAAGCCACGGCGCGCAAGGCGTAATCCGCCTTCCTTGATAATTGCATACTGGTGAAAAACCCTTGGTTTCAAAGTTCCTGCGACCCCGGCCCGCCGCCCGGCGCGACCGCGGCATGGGGGAATCCCAACGTTGCCGCCGAGTCAACCCCGTTGACATGTACATATACGCGAAAATAGTGATCTTCGACCGATAATTCCATTAATTTTTTTTCTTTCCCCGCTGGTCCGCCGAAACACCGGGAACTTTTTGGCCGGGCCATCGTTCTCCTAATTAAGATAAATAATGTATCCCGGACAAATTTAGGCTACTATACCATCCGGGAGGGCGTATAACAGAAGAAATGCCGACCATTTTGGTCGGCGATAGAAAGGGTCGGAGATAGCGCCAACTATGTTTGCCTTGTCGAAACGAACAGAATACGGCGTTCTGGCCATGAGTTATCTGTCGGGCCTGGAAGGCGGCAGGCGGGCCAGCGTCGGCGAAATCGCCGCGGCTCATGCCGTTCCCCGCGAATTGCTGGCCAAAATCCTGTCGGGGCTGGTCAAGGCCGGTTTGGCGGAATCGTATGCCGGGCCGGCGGGCGGATTCCGCCTGGCCAAACCGGCCGGCGAAACCTCCCTGCTGGATATCATCCGAGCCCTCGAACGTCGGCCGGGAATCGTGCGGTGCACCGAAGGGGATAACCGTTGCTCTTCGTCCCGGGGGTGCCGGATCCGCGTGCCGATGTTGCATATCGAAAAGAAGATGCGCAAGATTTTGGAAGAGACGACCCTGACCGATCTCGCCTGGGCTGAAACTCCCGCCGGGCGGTCGGCGCGGGACGCGCGCCGTTTGGAAACCATACCGGCCGAGCCATAAACGGAGGAATCGCAGATGAAGTTCCCGATTTACATGGACTATCAGGCCACCACCCCGATGGACCGCCGGGTGTTGGAGGCCATGTTGCCGTATTTTACCGATGATTTCGGCAACGCCGCCAGCCGCAATCACGCCTTCGGATGGAAGGCCGAAGAAGCGGTCGATGCCGCCCGTGAGGTTCTGGCCAAGGCGATCGGGGCCGAGGCTCGGGAGATCGTTTTCACCAGCGGGGCGACGGAATCGAACAATCTGGCCCTGAAGGGGGTCGCCGAGATGTACGCCTCCAAGGGGAATCATGTCATCACGGTCCAGACCGAGCATCCCTCGGTATTGGACACGGCGGCGCGGTTGGAACGCCAAGGGCATCGGGTCACCTATTTACAGGTGAAACCCGACGGCATCATCGATCTGGACGTCCTGCGCGGGGCGATCACCGACCAGACGATCTTGATCTCGGTCATGGCGGCCAACAACGAGATCGGCGTTATTCAGCCTCTGGAGGAAATCGGCCGGATCGCCCGGGAGCGCGGGGTGCTGTTCCACACCGACGCCACGCAGGGGGTCGGCAAGATTCCCATCGACGTCAACGCCATGCACCTCGATCTGGTGTCGTTCACGGCCCACAAGATTTATGGCCCGAAAGGGATCGGGGCGTTGTATGTCCGCCGCAAGAACCCCCGTGTCCGTCTGGCGCCGCTTCTGGACGGGGGCGGTCATGAGCGGGGGATGCGCTCGGGGACGCTCAACGTACCGGGGATTGTCGGGTTTGCCAGGGCGGTGGAACTGGCGCTGGCCGAACGGGAAGCGGAAGAGCGGCGGCTGACCCGTTTGCGGGACAGGCTTCGCGACCAAATCATGTCCGGCCTCGACCGGGTCTTTCTCAACGGCCATCCGGAGAAACGCCTGCCGGGGAACCTGAATCTCAGTTTCGCCTATGTCGAGGGAGAGTCGCTGATGATGGAGATGAAAGAAGTCGCCCTGTCGTCCGGCTCGGCCTGCACCTCGGCGTCGTTGAAGCCGTCGCATGTCCTGCTGGCGCTGGGGGTCAGTGATGATCTGGCTCATTCCTCCATCCGTTTCGGGCTGGGACGGTTCACGACCGAGGAAGAGGTGGAATATGTCGCCGACAAGGTTGTCTCGGCGGTGACTCGTTTGCGGGAGATGTCGCCGCTGTACGAGATGGCCAAAGAGGGGATCGACCTGAAAACGGTCGAGTGGTCCGAACACTAGGGGCGGGCAGAAACGTAACCGTGGAACCTAACCAAGGAGAATCGTCATCATGGCATATTCCGAGAAAGTCATAGACCACTTCCAGAACCCGCGCAACATGGGGTCGCTGGACAAGAACGACAAAGCCGTCGGGACCGGAATCGTCGGGGCGCCCGAATGCGGCGACGTCATGAAACTGCAGCTCAAGATCGGCCCGACCGGCGTGATCGAGGACGCCAAGTTCAAGACTTTCGGGTGCGGCTCGGCCATCGCCTCCTCTTCCCTGGCCACCGAGTGGGTCAAAGGGAAAACCATCGGCGAGGCGATGCAGATCAAAAACACCGACATCGTCAACGAGCTGTCGTTGCCGCCGGTGAAGATTCACTGTTCGGTGCTGGCTGAGGACGCCCTCAAGGCGGCGCTGGCCGATTACCTCAAGAAAAACGCCAACGGGACTCCGGTCGAGGAGAACGAAAAAGCGAAAGAAGGTGTGCAGTGATGACGGAGATGCAGCCACCGACCGGTGCCGCGACGGAACCGACGATTTCGGCCACGCCGGCGGCGATCAACGAGATCAAGCGTCTGATCGGCGGACAACCCGATCCGGGGACGGCCATGCTTCGGGTGGGAGTCAAGGGGGGCGGCTGCAGCGGCCTGACCTACCATATGTCGTTCGACCGCGCCGCCGGGGAGTTCGACCGGACGTTCGCCTTCGACGGAATCACGATCGTGGTGGACCTGAAATCGCTGGTCTACATGGCCGGGACGACGATCGATTTCAGCAGCGAAATTCTCAACGGCGGCTTCAAATTCCAAAACCCGAAAGCGACCCGCGGATGCGGTTGCGGGACGTCATTTTCCGTATAGCCAAGAGAGGACAAGGCGACGTGGTTATTCTGGATATGAATGATTTCATGGAGAACGGGGTGGTCAGCGAGAAGGTGTTTCTCGAACGGATCGCCCGGTTCGATTGGGAATCGCTGCGCAACCGGGCCGTCCTGGTCAAAGGGTGCGGCACGGCGATCATCCCGCCGTGGGCGTTCATGATCGTCACCGCCCGGCTGACCGAGGTCGCCCGCCGGATCCTGTACGGCAATGAACATTCCTCGTTGCCCGTATTCACGCGGTTCAAACAGGAGGCGGTCAATGCCCAATCCTGACAGCGGGGCGATGACGCTCAACGGCGCGGCCCGGCATCTCTGCTGGTCCTGCCGGGAGGAGACTGGCCAAGGGCCGTTCTGTACTCATTGCGTCAAGATTCAACCGGTGGAACAGATGGGGGATTATTTCGCCCTATTCGGATTGTCCCGTCGGTATGAAGTGGATGACGCCGCCCTTAAAGACAAGTTTTGGGAGCTCTCCCGGAAGTTCCATCCCGATTTTTATGCTGCCAAATCCGAGCCGGAACGGGAACTGGCCCGCGATAATTCGGCCTATCTGAACGCCGCGTTCCGGACTCTGAGTGATCCGGTCAAACGGGCCGAATATCTTCTGGCCTGCCAGGCGCGGGGATATCGAGTCAATCTGGTCCCGCCGCAGGAGTTGTTCGAGGATATCCTCACGGCCGGAGAGTTGCTGGAATCGGCGGCGCTGACGGATGACGATGAAACGACCCTGCGCGCGACCGGACGGACGTTCGCCGGCCGCCGGGCGGAACGGATCGAATCGCTGGCCCGATTGTTCGAACGGCTGTTGAACGGCGATGAATCGGCCCAGGCCGAGATCGAAGATGCGCTGAACGAGATCAAATATTTACGGACCATCGGCGAGCGGATCGAGCAGCGTTTGGGTGCCAACGTATGAACAACGTGTCTGCCACGGAGAAAAAGAAAATTGCCATCGGCATCGACTTGGGTACGACCAATTCCCTGGCGGCGGTCGTCCGTGACGGTCGTCCGGAAACGCTGGCCGGAGAACGTGGGACTATCGTCCCCTCAGTTATCAGTTTCCAGGGAAGCGACCTGTTGGTGGGGGTTCCGGCGCGGGAGGCGATGGTTGCCAACCCGGAGCATACCGTGTATTCGGTCAAGCGTCTCATGGGAAAGGCGGCGGTTGATTTCGAAAAAAGCGGCGAGCGGATTCCGTTTCAGATCGTAGCCGACAGCCGGGGCCTGGCCTCGGTAAAGATCGACGACAGGATCCTCTCCCCCGTGGAACTTTCGGCCGTCATCCTTCGCGAAGTGAAACATCAGGCGGAAAAGGCCTTAGGAGCCGAGGTCGACCGGGCGGTGATCACCGTGCCGGCCTATTTCGATGACGCCCAGCGGCAGGCCACCCGTGATGCCGGGAAGATTGCCGGTCTGGAGGTCTTACGGATTATCAACGAGCCGACGGCGGCTTCGCTGGCCTATGGCCTGCATCGGCTCAATCGGGGGAATATCGTCGTCTATGATTTGGGGGGCGGGACATTCGACGTTTCGGTCCTGCGTCTGGAAAACGGCATCTTCGAGGTGCTGGCCACCGCCGGAGACACGGAGTTGGGCGGGGATGATTTCGATGCCGAGATCGCCGCCTATATCATTGAGCAGGCGGAGAAAGAGGGTCTGTTCATCGATCACGCCTTGCCGGCGGTGCGGGCAATGCTGAAGCGGACGGCGGAAGAGGCCAAGATTGCCTTGTCCGACGCCGAGGAGACGACCATCATCATCCCGACCGGGACTGGCAATTTCTCGCTGAATCTGACGAGAGCACAGGCCGAAACCATGCTTCGGCCGTATATAGAGAGGACGCTGGAATTTTGCCGCCGGGCGCTGGCCGACGCCAAATTGGTACTGGACGAAATCGACGAGGTGATTCTGGTCGGCGGGTCGACCCGGATTCCGATGGTAACCGAGGCGGTGGAGCGTTTTTTCGGCAAGCGGCCGCACTGCGACCTGGGCCCGGATGAAGTGGTCGCCCTGGGAGCGGCGGTCCAGGCCGATATCCTGACCGGGGGACGCAAGGATCTTCTGCTTCTGGACGTGACTCCCCTTTCATTGGGAATCGAAACCCTCGGCGGAGTGATGAACGTTCTCATCCCGCGCAACAGCAAGATTCCGGCGGTGTCGAAAGAGATGTTCACGACCTATGTCGACGGGCAGACGTCGGTGGCGATTCGGGTCTACCAGGGGGAACGGGAACTGGTGGCCGACAATCGGACATTGGGGAGTTTCGACCTGACCGGCCTCGAGCCGGTCCGGGCCGGTCTGCCCCGAATCGAGGTTTCGTTCATGCTGGATGCCGACGGGATTTTGCGGGTGACCGCGTGCGATACCCGTTCGGGGAA